>NZ_JBSWYX010000018.1:0-90204 GCF_056161345.1 Salipiger sp. ABF4_146
TCCGAAAGGGCAAAAGTGGACGACTTTTACGCCGCCCGCGACAACACTATGCCGTCGCTACCGTGGCCGAGTATTGCTCCGCCGTTCACAAAAGTCCTTCGCGACCTGAAGCGCAAGGCTGGTGCCGCCTTTCAGCTTACCGCCTTCTGTATAGCACACGACTGCCTTAACAGGATCATCCCCCGGATAGCCGAGAACCTGGAGGACATTTCTAGACAGGAGCCGCTGGGATCGCATGCTCATCTGGTTCCAGCCTCGGCGGTAGCGAGACGCGATCTCGAAATACTCCCCGGGGATATTGAAGTGAGGAGAAGGATTCCCGCGATCACCCTGTTGCCAAAGGAAGATCTGCTTCAGCCCATTGCCGTCGTCACACCCCTTCTCGAATGATTCATCGGCACGCTCCGCACCACCGGAACGAAGACACCATCCCTCGAGCGCCAAGATCCTGCCGACCTCAATCATACGATCGCAAACTTCAATCGGCGTCTTTCGCGACCCGATCCCCGCGTAGTAGTTCACTTCTCCCATGCCTTCGTCTCCCCTGTGTCGATATGGATCATAGCTTGCGCCGGCAGGTAACCGACACCTCCTAGATTGAGTTTCACGGCCAGGTCTCGAACCGTCTCCATCGGAATATCCGGCAAAGTGAAATCGACCGCGCGTCCGAACTCATGTAGACGCTCGAGCGCAAGATCATACTCGGACCCAGAAGAACGCCGTTGCGCCAAAGTGGCTTCATCCAGAACACCATCGAAGACGACGACCCTCCCCTCGTAATCCAGCCCACTGATGATAGCGTACAAGAAGTCCAGCAGGGCCGGGTCGATATCTACAGTGCTTCCCTGACGCGGGTCCCGGAAGAAGATAGCGAGGTCATTCAGCGCTGCTGCGTTGTACCATTCGCCGCGCCAATAGGTTACCCGGAGGCTTTCCCCGGTAGCTGGCCTTACCAGGGACAGCACCCGATTCTTCGAGGGGTCGTTGACCTCGGCGAATAGGGGGGCGGTACCGGCGAGCATCACCGCTAAGGACGCCACCCCCGTTTTCAGGAACTTCCTCCTAGCAAGGCTCATCCTGTCACCACTGACGGACCCGACCAGTATCAACGTGGACGAAGTTGGACTTGGGGTAGTATCCCACTCCTCCTTCACGCAGATCGCGTGCGCTCCGACGCAAAGTGGAGAGAGCGACGCCGCGGACCCGGATATCGCCGGCCTTTCCATCCATGTGAAGAGACCTCTTGGCCACACCGCTCGAGCGTCTGCTGAGCATCGCATTGGTCCTTGGAGATCGATATCCTGAAATCAGGTCGAGCCCTTCCCGTGCCCCAAGACCTTCCTGGAGCGCATAGAAGATGTCGTAGAGACCTGGGTCGATGTCGTGACGGGTTTCATCACGCCAGTCCCGCATGAAGTAGTTGAGCTGCGCGAGCCCTTCAGCATCATATCTGCCGTTCCGCCAGTATGGGACACGAACGTGTTCATAGCGGCCATTGATTGGATGGGTGTTGCGCAGCTCGAGCACTCTTACCGAGTTCACACCGAACGCTGCCGAAGCCTGTGGAAGCGCTGCCGAAAGGGACCCGGCAGCAAGGCTGGTGAGAAACTTCCTTCTGTTCATAGCGAAATCCTTTGATGCCTTAATAGGCGCAAGGATTACTTCTGACTGGTTTCGGAGGCGTTTATCCCTGCAGGGTCTGGCAACTTGTTCCTTTGGGCCATCTCGCTGACGTGGGCGATACTGAAGGCGATGGAAACTGCCAACGACATAGCTAGGACCACTACAGCAGCGGCTGACCCGCCTAGGATTATCTTCCGGCGCCGTGCAGAAAGGCGTGCTTGGTTTCTAAATTTGACCCCTTCGCGCTCTGCCCGATCAGAAAGCATCTCGAAGGCGTGAATTGGCGTGTCAATGTTCTTGAGCTCAGGGAACCCAACGTCGGCGATTGGCAGGTCTGAAACAGACTTCTCCGCAATATTGAGAAAGGTTTCTGACATGCACACCGCGCCGGGCTGGGTGAAGCCTTCCAATCGAGCGGCGATGTTCACACCGTCCCCGAGGATATCCGTACCGCGGGTATAGATCTCCCCCATGTGCAGACCGATCCTGAAAATCAGACGCTTGCTCTTCGGAAACCTCGCGTTCTCCGCCTTCAGTTTCTGCTGAATTTTCAGAGAGCATTCCAAGGCTTCAGTCGCGCTTTCGAACACAGCAATGATGCTGTCACCAGCAGTGTTGGCGATACGTCCGCGGTAGGCTTCGATGTTCTTGTCGATGTATCGCCTCGACCGCTCCAAAAGGGCCAGCGTGCGGTCTTCGTCGTCGGCCATCAATCTGCTGTATCCGGCCACATCTGCGGCAAAGATGATGGATAGCTTCCTGCCTTGCTTTTCCGGTTTCTTACCGCCTGCCATTGTTCAAGTTCTCTTCATTGGTCCTGGATACCTACTCAAGTCGAGGGGCAACGAGATGCACTTCAGAAAGAACGCGACGATCTGCGCGAGGAAAAGTCAGCGCTGGAAAAGTCCAGTGATCTGAAAATTTCAGAGCTTTCTGAGGACTTGCTCTCCGCGCGGCAGGAGATCCGAAAGCTCGAAAAAGCCCTCGAGGGCGATCGCCGGTCGAATGCGTCCCGTGAGAGCGTTGCGCACACCGGCCTTTGGCAACAGGTTGTCCATGCCTCCATGCACACCGCTGGCCTCGAGGCCCAGATCAGCGCAATGCGACTAGAGAACGCCAGCTCCGATCTTCTGGTCACCGATCCCGACGAGGGAAAATCCCGGCTCAAGAAGATCTACGATGACGCCTTCGAACAGCGTGCAAACCAGCTCAACGTAAAGGTGCCTGCGCGAAGCTGACCATAGCCCTCCTGATTAGATGGCAGAGTGGAAGCTATCATGACCGCTCTCGTGCAATGCATATCCGAGCTTAAGCATCTTGCTCTTCACAGGCCCCAGGTGGTTCCAAATCGAAGCAAAGCTCCTGGGGATCATCATCTGAAGTGGTACCCCCATCATGTTGGCGGCCGGGTGACCGAAGCGCGTCTTTTTGAGCGTGCATGTCGCAAACGGGTCAGGGAAGTCCGGTAAGCTGTCCCAAGTGCGGGCGGATGTCGCAAAGCGATCGAACCAGAAGACATTGCGCATGTCACATTCTATGATCTCGCACCCACTGAACACGCACTCGAAGAACTTGCTCATCACGAAGTCACAACGCACGAAGGTCACGTTCTCGAACCGACATCCTTTGAAGATCGTCCCCTTGCTGTCAGGGCGATCCGAGCGATCCGACAGGTGGTGAAAGCTTGTCTGCCGGATGGTGACATTGCGGAAAGTGCAATCGGTCAGCGACGACCGCTTGAGGTCCTCAAAGTCCAAGACGCAATCCTCAAAGACAACCTCTGAGAGCGCTAGCTGCTCATGAATTTCGGAGGAAAAATCATAATCCTTCAACTGGCCACCCGACTGCAGGGCCAGGTCCAGGAAAATTTCGCTCCACCGCGGGAATTCCCCCGTCTGGCTGCAAGGAAAAATGGTATGACGGACGTTCCCGCTGCGGTCCTTGATCTCGATAGCAGAATTCGACATGATGTCTCCCTGCTAGAGAGGGTTGCGACGGAACTTTGAGAAGTCTTTTCTCCATGTCGCACGACGACGTTTTACCGAGGACATAAATGGACAACTCCAACGCTCTTCCAGACCGGTTCGAGGCCGCAGGCGAACCGACGGATGGTCTCATAACGATCACTGATAAGAAGACGGGCCGCGCGACCAAGGTTGGCCTCACGTTCTACGCGAGCTTCGTCCAGTCCCTGAACGAGCTCATCGATTTCTCTGAAATTGAGACCCCCTCTTCCGAGACTGTCGCCACTGCGCCTGCCGCGGCCGACGAAGAGGCTCCCAAGCCCAAGCGTGGCCGGCCGAAGAAAGTCGCTGAAAGCGCGCCCGACGAGCCCGCGCAATCTCCGGAACCTACGGATGCCGCTCAAGCGGAAACTCCCGCGGACGAGAGACCTTCGCCGGAACCCACGAAACCCAAGCGTGGGCGCCCCAAGAAGAAGGCTGCCGAGCAAGAGCTCCCACTGGAGCCCGCGGCTGCGGCACAGCCGTCGGAGGAAGCCCCGAAGCCGAAGCGAGGCCGCCCCCGAAAGTCTGAGGCCGCACCCGAGAAGCCAGTGGAAACTCCCGAGGCCACTCAGGCCGAGAAGGCAACCCCGGACGCTGTGGCTGAACCGGCAGCCAAACCCAAGCGTGGGCGCCCCAAGAAGAGCGCTGCAAAGCCCTCTACCTCGAAGGCGACCGAACAGCCCCATGCCGTAGAAAAAGCTCCGAAGTCTAAGCGCGTACGGCCTCAAAAAGCCGTTCCTAAAGCAGAGGCTGCTCCCGCCGCCGCAGTTAGTACTCCATCGATTGAGGGCAAGGGTTACGTTCTTGTCCCGCGGTCCGATGACAAGATGCCAGTCTACGACATCATCGCGACGGGCGGCGCCAATCTCGGAACGGTGCAACAGAAGTCGGACAAGCGGTACTACGTGGAACCGGCTGATCAGGAAAAATTTGGTCCCACTGACCATACCAGTCTGATTGCCGCCAAGACACGCGTGTTTGTCATCGCGCGCTAAGGGGCCATAGGCCACCTCAGTTTGCATCTGCTATTCTCGAAGCTAATAGGCCGTTGAAAACTCCGATCTCGACGCGCAAGGAGGAAATGTTTCATCGCGACTAGGGCGTGGATGCCGCCAGCTCAGTTGCCGGCCCGGATGAAACTGGTTTGGCAGCGGGAAGCTTTCTTGTGATTGCAGTGTGCCCCAAAGATCAGCTAGCACCCACTGACCTGCTGGCAGGTCCATCCCCTCGTGCGACACCTGCCGGGTAGTTATAGCACCGACCAGCGGAAAGAACGGTAACTGACGCCGCACTTCTTCGCAGAACTGCTCGATGGTGACCGTATCAGAGGATGCAAGTGTTCGCTGCCACTCCGGCTCCAGCGCCAAGGTGCGCGTGAGAAAGGCGATGTAGCGGCCAACTGCAACAATCGGGCGGAGCAGGTTCAGGATCTCGACAACAGCTGTTTTGGTGGCAAGCGGAGCACCATTTTCACCAAAACTCGCGATGCGGTGGGCTGGACACCCTTCAGGAAGGCCAGGCAGGGCCCGCGCCAGCTGCCTCTCGACGCGCCGTCGGCGCAGGAGTGCAGCCATCGTTCCGGGACCGACTGACCCGGCACGAGCGCTCATCTCCACCAGCGTCTTGCGAAGGGCCGCATCCCCGCTGATGCTCTGATCGAATCCCGCCCACTCGCACGCCACTTGCGCGAGTGTATCGCTGGCCCCGACCAAGACGTTGGCTTCCCCTTCGTCGCAAAGCCGAGCGGTCCAGACACGGCCAAACGCCTCGGCGAGGCGTTCCGCGGCATCTTCCTCCACCAACAACGCCATGAACAACGCCTCGCGGTGCCTGTGGGCGGCCCCATCCGTTTGCTGCACGCTGCTATTGTCCTGAAGCAGGCGCAGCACCGTTGGCGGCATCGCACCTCGCCGGGTCAGCCCGTCGGCACCGTAGAGCAACCTGATACCGCGCCCTCCTGTGAGGCAAACGGCCTTGCGCCCCATCAGCCGGGTGCGAAAGGAGTCAGTCCCCAGCCGAGTGCTGCGATCCGGGATAAAGCGATATCCCTCACGCAAAAGCGCGAGCGTGGCATCGGGGCGCTGTCCGAAGGAAGCGCGCCGGGTCTCATATGAACGGCTTCCCGCCGGTGACGGCGATCGTCGCCCCAGAAGTGTAGCTCGACGCCGGATCAGCCAACATGACATAGGCCGAGGCCAGTTCCGCAGGCTGAGCCGGGCGCCCCATGGGGTAGTTCGCGCCGAAATTCGCTACGCTCTCTGCTGGCAGCGTCGCCGGGATCAGGGGAGTCCAGACCGGCCCCGGTGCCACGCAGTTCACCCGGATCCCGCGCGCCCCCAGCGACTGTGCGAGCCCGGCAGAGAAGTTCTGGATCGCGCCCTTGGTGCTAGCATAGGCCAGAAGGCCCGGGTTGGGCATATCGGCATTGACCGAGGCTGTGTTGATGATTGACCCGCCCTGCTTCATCAGCGGCACGGCAGCTTTGGACAAGTAGAACATCGAAAAGATGTTGGTGCGGAACGTAAGTTCCCATTCCTCATCCGGGATATCCTCGAACGTATCGAACTGCATCTGGTGCGCGGCATTGTTCACGAGGACGTCGAGGCGACCGAACTGCTCTGCGGTACGGGCGACGATGTCACGGCAATGCTCCGCGGACTGAATGTCGCCGGGCAAAAGCAGGGCGCGCTGCCCAGCGTCCTCGATGAGGTCTCGGGTACGGGCAGCTTCAGCGCTTTCAGACAGGTAGGACGCCGCCACATCGGCCCCCTCTCGCGCATATGCCAGCGCGACGGCCCGTCCGATTCCGCTGTCGGCCCCCGTGACAAGGGCCGTCAGCCCCGCAAGGCGGCCCGAACCACGGTAGCTGTCTTCACCGTGGTCCGGCACGGGCTGCATATGCTCGGTATGACCTGGCAGGTCCTGCGACTGTTCGGGAAACGGGGGACGGGGATGGTCCATGGGGATGATCTCCGATGCTGAGTCCGTGGGTGTCGTCAGCCCAACAGGCGAGCGACCCGAACGTTCCGGGAACCACCGCGTACCAGCAAATTTCCGCTCAACGCTGGAAGCGCAAAGGCCCGAAAGAGATGTAGGAGCTTGCATCACAGCACCGCGGGTTGACAGCTCTCGGGAGCTCTCAAGTCTCTGTCAGGCGGCGAAACTGGTTCCGTTCCGCGAACAGGGCCTCAGCTATTCCAAACAAATGCTAGGCAATTGCTTCAGATCTGCTCTTCTGATTGACCTGCCCCCTGCCCGCCGGTCCCTCCTTCATAAAGCATCTACAAGTTGGTGCACTGCTCCCCAACGCTGGACCGTCGGACGCTCGAGTTTCCCAGCTGTTTTACGATGATGGGCTGCTAGCGTCACCTAAAATACGGCTGCGCACCCGACCCGGGTGGCGCCGGTGATCCTTGAGACTAGCATCGCTAAGGTACTACTTCCGCTCTTACTAGCGGTAGAGCGTTGCCTCAAGAATGCCGACCATCTCCAGAACGCTCGACGTAAGTGAATTTTGAGAACGCGAGGGTAGTTGCGACAAGCTCCGCTATCTCGATATCGCCATTCCCTACCTGAAGGCTTCTACCTTTCTGCGCCAGCCTTCACAGACCCGGCACCACTGGAACATTCCCTCACGCTTGCCGGTTGAACCTGAACTTTCCCACCACCGCAGGAGCGCCCGCATGGCCAATAGGCTTCCCCCTCAAGATCGCCACGCCGAAACGCAGGATCCGGACACGCCCTTCGACAAACATCCGGCGGGCGGATGGGGCTCGCTCCGGGGCGTGGCGCGCATCGCTGGCGAGACCGGGCTGCCGACCGTAGCGACCAAAGTGCTCGCCAAACTCAACAAGCCCAGCGGGGTCATGTGCTCGTCTTGCGCTTGGGCCAAACCCGCCAAACCCAACACGTTCGAGTTCTGCGAAAATGGCGCGAAGGCAACGCTCTGGGAGCTTGATCGCAACCGCGCGGGGGCCGACTTCTTTGCGCAACACAGCGTCGAGGATCTGCGCAGCTGGCACGACCACGATCTCGAGAAATCTGGGCGGCTCACCGAGCCGCTGCGCTATGAACCCGCGCTCGATAAGTATGTTCCGGTCAGCTGGGACGAAGCCTTTGCCGAGATCGGCCGCGAGCTGCGCGGCATGGCGCCGGAAAAAGCGGTGTTTTACGCTTCGGGCCATGCGGGGCTAGAGGCTTCTTATCTTTATGCGCTTTTCGCACGGGCGATGGGGCACCAAAACCTCCCGCAAAGCTCGAACATGTGCCACGAGACCACCAGCGTGAACCTGCAGACTTTCATCGGTACGCCCGTGGGCACCTGCACGCTCGAGGATTTTGAGCATTGCGACACGATCTTCTTTTTCGGGCAGAACACCGGCACGAACAGCCCGCGCTTCCTGCATGTGCTGAAAGAGGCGGTGGAGCGCGGTTGCCGAATCGTCACCTTCAACCCGGTGCGCGAACGCGGACTGATCGAGTTCACCGACCCGCAAAGCCCCAAGCAGATGACCCTCGTTAAGCCGACGCAGATCTCGGAGAAATACTACCAGCTGCGCCCCGGCGGAGACATCGCGGTGATCGCGGGGCTGATGAAATGCGTGCTCGAGGCCGAAGACGCCGCGCCTGGCACAGTGCTCGACCAAGACTTCATCGAGGCGCATACCACCGGCTTTGCCGAGACCCAGCTGGCGGTGCGCGCCGCCGATTGGGCCGAGATCGAGCGCCACTCTGGACTGACCGAGGCGATGATCCGCGAGGCGGCGGAGGTCTATCTCTCGGCCAGGAACGCAATCGGCATCTATGGCATGGGTATGACGCAGCATGTGAACGGCTGGCTGAATCTCGGGATGCTGTGTAACCTGCTGATGATACGAGGTAATATCGGCAAGCTTGGAGCGGGCATCTCGCCGGTGCGCGGCCATTCAAATGTACAGGGCCAGCGCACTGTGGGCATCGGTGAGAAATCGTCCCATATGCCCGCTGACAAGCTGCGCGATCTTTTCGGGATCGAGGCCCCCACCCGCGAGGGGCTTAACGCAGTGCACGCCTGCGAGGGTATTTTGGATGGCAGCGTCGAGGCAATGATCTCACTCGGTGGCAACCTGATCCGAGCCCTACCCGACCGCGAGCGCATGGAGGCGGCTTGGCCTAGCCTGCGGCTGACGGTGCACGTGTCAACTAAGCTCAACCGCTCGCATCTGGTGCCCGGAGAGGTCAGCTACATCCTGCCCTGCCTTGGCCGAACCGACCGTGACATTCAGGTGACCGGCCCGCAGGCTGTGTCCATGGAGGACACCTTCTCGCATATCTACGGCTCACTTGGCGGCGCCGAACCCCCCTCGGAACACGTACGCTCGGAACTGGCCATCGTCGCTGGCATGGCCAAGGCGACGCTGCCGGAAGACCCGCGGCTCGACTGGGACGGCTGGACGGCAAACTATGATCTGGTGCGCGACCTGATCGCCCGCACGTTCCCGGATGATTTTGCTGATTTCAACGAAAGGCTGATGCAGCCCGGCGGCTTTTACCGCGGTAATCCGGCGCGCGATCGGGTCTGGAAGACGGAAAGCGGCAAGGCCCAATTCACGCCCCCGACCACGCTTTCGGCGCTCGGCGCGGCCCCTCTGGACGAGGAGGTGATGACGCTGATCACCCTGCGCTCAAACGATCAGTTCAACACCACGATCTACGGCTTTTCCGATCGGCTGCGAGGGCTGAGTGGCGCACGTGAGATCGTCATGATCAATCGCCGCGAGATGCGGCGGCTCGGGCTGACCGAGGGCCAGAAGGTGGCGCTTGTAACCGCCATCGAAGATGGGGCGACGCGGCGGGTAGAGGGCTTTGCCGTCACGCCCTACGATCTGCCCGACGGCTGCATCGCGGGCTATTACCCCGAGCTTAATCCACTAGTGCCGCTCGCTTATCACGAGAAGAACTCGCAGACCCCCGCTTATAAAGGCACGCCGGTGAGGATCGTCGCATGAGCCTGCACCAGACACTGACCGGCACGCGCCCTGCCTTGCCGCCGCTGATCGAGGAAACCCCGGTGGCGCTGACCTGCGATGGCAGCACGCTGGCGGTGATGATGGCCACCCCCGACGATCTGAAGGATTTCGCGCTCGGCTTCGCCCTGACCGAAGGCATCCTTCACCATCCGGACGAGCTGCGCGAGCTGGAGATCGTGAGCCACACCGACGGGATGGAAGCGCGCATGTGGCTGGCCCCCGAAGCCTCGCACCGGGTAATGAGCCGCCAGCGTGCCATGGTCGGTCCGGTTGGCTGCGGGTTGTGTGGCATCGACAGCCTTGCGAAGGTTGCGCGCGACTTACCCGCCCTGCCCGCCGGCCCGCGCTTCGACGTCGCCGAGCTTGCCGAGGCTCCAGATCACCTGCGTAATCACCAGCCCCGGCACGACCGCACCCGCGCCTGCCATGGGGCGGGCTTTTTGGTGCCGGGGCGTGGCATTGCCTTGGCACGCGAGGACGTGGGGCGGCACAACGCGCTGGACAAGCTTGCCGGGGCACTTTGCCGCGCCGGGCTTGACCCGGCGCAGGGTGCTGTAGTGATCTCGTCGCGGGTTTCCGCCGAGATGGTCCAGAAAACCGTTGCCATCGGGGCGACGGCCCTCGTCGCGCCCTCCGCCACCACCGATTATGCGCTGCGCATCGCGCAGTCGGTCGGGCTCACGCTTGTTGCCCGAGGAAGCACGCGCGAGCCTTCCTGTCTAGTTGGAAGCGCTAGGCTCGACTGGCAGTGACCCCCCGGACTTAGCTGATGCACGGTACGTGTGTGATTCGGGAACCGTGTCGCAATGCTGGGGTGGGCAGCGAACGGGCAGGAACGCGCGGCAACCCGGCGGTCCATATCAGAAAGTGTACACCTCCGATAACCCGCTCAACGGCCGGCGATCATGGCTTTGAATGCCTTGATGGGCTCGCGGGTGCGGCACATCGAGCGCGTTCGATGGGTTTTCTGCCCGGTTTGGCCTCAGACGGGTGCATCTCGGCTGAGGAGCCACCGCAATCGGCCCCTATTGTAAACCATGTTTGCCAACGTGATCGTTGCCTTGGCACGCGCAAGGCCGATTGTGCGGGTGACCGACCTGCGGTTGTTGGCCCGTGATGTCGGTTTCGACATGGGACGGTCGCGCGGCTTCTTGCGGTGGATCTCGCTGACTATGCAGTTGGCTGCGAGCCAGGCTTCGTTCTCCGCAGAGCGATAGGGGTATCCGCCCAGACCCGGCGCCCTGTGTTGGCTTCTGGATCAGACCTTCGCGCAGGCGGGCACCGTCATGTTGGGCGGCGTCGGTAATGAGCTGGCGCCAGATAATGCCGTTCTGGCGATCGATGGAGATATGGCTCTTATAGCCGAGGGTCGGGATCGCAAGGTCGACCGGTTTGCTACCATCCGCGCGCGTCTTGGCCTTTGAATACTTGACGGTCCAGCGCGCGTTCGTGTCCCTTTGCGCTGCCTTGGCGGGCTCGTCCGGCCAGATCTCGGACGCCGTCTTTCCTGCCTTGATCGCCGCCTTCTCGCCGTCAGAATTGCGCTGGCGCGGGTCAGCGATGAGGCTCGCGTCGATGATCTGACCGGCGCGCGGAATGAACCCCGCTTGGTTGATCGCCTGGTCCAACTCCTCGAACAACTCATCGAGCGCATCGGCCTTGATGAGCGCCTCCCGGAAGTCCCACAGCGTGTTCGCATCGGGCACGGTGTCAGCGATGCCCAACCCGCAAAAGCGCATCCAGCTGAGACGGTCCCTGACCATGCGTACGGTCGCATCCAGGCTCAGGCCGTGCAGGCTCTGCAGCACCAGCATGCGGAACTTCAGCACAACGTCCAACGAAGGTCACCCGCCCTTTTGACCGCGCAAACTGGCAGCCGCGCGTTCAAGGATCGGTCGGAACCGCTCGAAATCCACAGTGCCGTTCAAGGTCTCCAGCGGGTCACCTCCCGCCGAAATCTCCGCCAACTGGTCATCGACGCTCCAGAACCCTGCTCGCTTGGCCATGTAACCCTCCACCCGTCATCGGAAGTGAATCACGACCGCTGCACATCAGCCAGAGGTTTCCGGAGGCGTCCAGCTTTCATGTTTACTACGCCCCTCGCCCCCGGCAAGTCCAAACCTAACCTAGTTGGGGAGGGATATAGAAGCTCTCGAGCCATGCGTGATCATTCCTCACCGTCCTTGTAAAGTCCCAATACATCACCCTCGAGGACACCGGCCACAAAGTAAAAAGATGGGGGATTTCCCAAAAAGTCTTCGATGTTCAGATGATTGAAGGCAAAATACTTGCGCGCGACATTCTTCTTCTGAGCAGCGAATATAATGCGCTCAATACCAGCGAATCGCGCCGCTGCAAGACACATCTCACAAGGTTGCAGCGTACTTACTAAGGTACAACCTGCCAAATCGGGCGTTCCCAAAGCCCCTGCAGCACGGCCGAGCGCAACGATTTCCGCATGCTGAGTTGGGTCATCTTGAAGGTGCACATGATTAATGCCCCGCGCAATTATATCTCCGTCACGCAAAACGACGGCTCCTATGCCGGATTTTCCCTTTTTCTCCCTAGCTTTCAACGCATCATCTATCGCGCCACGCATTGCGATAAGCTCACTATGGTTTACTTCCTGCATTTTATCTTTCTCCGTTGGTTAGCCCAGCGCAAGTCCTCTTAACCCAAGACAAACCCCTCACTCCTTCAAGTTTATCCAGGTCGGCTGAAGGTAAATCAAACACGGCTGCCGCTACAAATGAGTACATCTCTACACCTCCGCGCATTAAAGCCGCACTCGCGCTTAATTACCACGGCATCCATCTGCACCATTGAACAAAACGACGACCACTCACCCTTAAAGGGCTACCGGACGCGCTCCGAGCACTGCATACACTTCGCATAGGAAGAGAGACCAGTACTGCGATGTTTCTCCCACCTAACTTTCCTAAGATGAGGGTCAATTTTTTGACTCTAAGTCACCAGACATCGCCCTTTCAACGTAATCTTTAGTCTGCAATTCGTGCAGTATCTGCCTCAATCTTCTCCGCTTTCTCCGCGACCTAATTTGCTTAGCCTCAACTTCAGCTGGTCGAATTTTTTTTATGCCATTTCCCTCGGAAACAGCAACCTCGAAGATTCGACTTGCGGCAATAAGATCACGAGCCTGGTTTGTTGCGGCGATCGCGACCAAATTGATCTTTTCCGATTCATCAATTTGCGACCGTCCGTTAAGCTTTTTTTCTGCCCGCCTATATATGTCAGCGAAACTCCCAATATCGACGTATGCACCACTAGAAATAGGGCCTTCTGCAGATATATTACTCGTTGGAGAATCTTCTTGCTCCCACAGTTCGAGTCGATCTACCACGCTGACCGTTCTGCAAGTATCCCCATTTCTGAACTCGGCCAATACATCCATGAGAAAAGCTGGCTCGGATCCCATGTTTGAAATCAAACAACGTCCTTCGTACGTCTGTGCGCCCGCGCGACTAATCAGAATACTAGACCGTGTCTGTTTGCGGTAACTCGTAAGAAATAAGTTTAAGTAAGTAATCCAAACTACGGTCGATACGATACTTACTAGTACCTGCAATGTTGATACATTCGCCTCAAGCCATGTCCACATTTCATTCATATCCTCTTACCTTCATCAGGTTTCTAGGCACTCTCCTCCGCGTAGCGCGACAATACGAGCTATACATAAGCCCCATCTTCCGGCCCTACAGTCTCTTCTTCTTGTTCACCGGCGAGGCACTATTTAGGAGGCTGGCCCGCTACGGCTCTGGCGGTGAGGATCGGCCAATCTTTCGTCAATCGTGGCGCGCCTAATGTTGCCCTTGAAACTGATACCTACACCCCCTGATCTTCACTGCTACGATAGGCCCTTCTGTAGAAGAATCCGGCACACACCTGTGTTCGCCACGAAATTCATCCGTCAGAATTGGCTCGAGCAACTCAGACAATATTTCCTGATCTGTGCCCGAAGCGCGCTACGGTCACCTCGGACCAGGCTTTTGGGCATTTAAACTCTCGATGCGCCACATAGTTGCACAGATGGGCAAACCGCTCCGGTGCTCCTTCTTAGTCAAAGTGTGCTTTCTCTCTGCAGGACAACAATCTCCCAAGAACTTAGGTCAGTGCCCACCTGCCGGGTTCGAGCCTTGATCATCCACAGCCGGGACACTTTGTACCCTCTCAAGTTTGACGCCGTTTAATAAGGACTGCATCGATCTCCCCATTCTGCGGATCGACAATCGAGCATTTTACCCTTCCTAGAGCAAAGGCATACGGTTGCTCTTAGCCTTCATCTGCTACATGAAACCCCCTCGGGATGAGATTTAGACTTCGAATGCTAGAAGGAAATTAACCGCTAGCCATCGACCAATCTAACGTAGCTTCCGCTTCCAGGTTCCCCAAAAATCTGTAGCCCCATAACATTCCGAACGAACATGCGCTTCAGTGCGGGCCACAGACAAAATGTGACGTCCTGTCAATGTCCTACCATGTTCATGCATTGAATATGATGGGACATCTCCTTCCGGCGGGAACCGCGGCTCACAATCGGCGTTAGATGATAGGAACTGTCGTGGAGAGGGCGGATAAGTGAGACATGCAGCGGCGAAGGTTGAGCCACATGGTTCAGCAATCGAGGCCGGCGATCCCGTAGCTATTGCGACGGGCGCTTTGCGGAAGGGCGCGCCTAAGGAGGATGTTCTACGGCAACTGACCGCGGCAACCTCGAGCGCAAACATTGATCCAGCCGCGTTGGCTCAAGCTCTTCGCGATACTGCGAGCGAAGATTTGCCGCTGGCTCGGCTGCTCGAAGGGCACGCCAATGCATTAAAGTTAGTCAGGCTCTACGCTGATCCAAAGCTCAGGTTCCAGATCGAGACGGAAGCTGCGAACGGTTCAGTTTTTGGGGTATGGGGCGCGGATGTTCCAACGGATGCTGTGTCTGCGACAGGCGATGGCATACTTTCCGGCACCAAGCGCTTTGCTTCTGGTCTCGGAATCGTGGACAAAGCGCTTGTGACCGTGGCGGCGAATGGTGGACAGCAACTCTACCTCGTAGACACATCGCATGGAGAGCGACAAAACCAACATTCCTGGCATATGGTCGGTATGCAGGCATCGCGATCCGGAAACTTTGTCTGCACCGGCCTGCCTGGCGCGCCAATCGGCGATATCGGTGACTACGGCAAGGAACCGCACTTCGTAGGTGGGACTTGGCGCATTGCAGCTGTCTGCATTGGTGGGATCGTAGGGCTGCTAGACCGCTGCAGTGCAGTCTTGCGAGAGCGGGGTCAAATTGATGCTGAGGGGCATCTTTTCCGGCTTACCCCGGTGACACTCAGAGCGGTAGCGGCGTGGCCTGCTGTGCTACGAGCGGCACGCATCGCCGAAGGGCCCTTAGGAGTCAGGTCGCCCAACCGGGCAGCGAAAATCTCCATTGGTGCGCGGTTGCTCACCGAGGAGTTGGGTCAGGATACCATCGTCGCTGCCGAGCAATCCGTAGGACTTGCGATGTTTGCCGACGACAATGTCGCTGGATGCCACGCGCGTGACCTCGCCTGCTACCTGCGGCAAGCGGCGCGAGACGAATTTATGCTTGGCGCCGGAAAGGCCATGCTCGGGCAACCGGCGGGGCTTGCGGGGTGGATCGATGATCCTTGCTGAACCTCGTCCAAAGTGCCGCCGGATCACCGCAGCGCAGCTTTCCGGAAAACGTCCGATTGTCGTTCTGGCACCGCACCCGGACGACGAAGCGCTCGGCTGCGGCGGCCTTCTTGCCCATACGTTTGGCACTACAGGCGCGCATGTAGTTCTCATGACCGATGGCGCGGCTTCCCACCCCCGTTCAAACCAATGGACCGCAGAGCGGCGCGCCGGGCTGCGCTTGCGTGAACTGCTGGCTTCAGTGCGCCAGCTTGGGGGTACCGCGAAGGATATTACCAGCCTTGGTCTCCCCGATGCGGGAATGGACTCGCAGAGTCTACCCATTCTTTCGCTGGCCCAAGACATTGCTTGTCTGATGTCCCGCCTTGGGGCTCGCACTTTGCTAGCCACCGCCCCAACTGATCCTCATTGCGACCACCAGGCCACCGCAGCCATCGCAAGCCTTACCGCTCGACTCTCAGGGGCACGTTTATTGTATTACCCGGTCTGGTCGCGTTGGAAGGTACCCGACTTTCGCGCGCGTATGGCGCCGATGCCAGAGTATCTGTTCGACACCTCCTCCGTCCGTCGCCGCAAAGCCCGCGCTATTGCGTCTCATCAGAGCCAACATGGCAAAATTATTTTGGACGACCCACAGGGGTTCAAGTTGGATCCAGAATTCGTGCAAATGTTCGTCGAGAGTGACGAAATCTTCTTCGAAGAGCTCGCGCCATGACCGCCATAAGTCTCAACCATCTTACCGCCCTTTACGCCACGGGAGATGATCCCTGGAACTTCCGTACCAGCTCATATGAGCGCAAAAAATTTCTTGCGACGTGCGAGGCCCTGCCCCGGAAACAATACTGCTCCGCCCTCGAACTTGGATGCGGGAATGGCGAACTGGCATCTCATCTCGCCCCGCGGTGCGCGCAATACACAGGTGTCGACGCTGTCGAGACTGCATTGCAGGCGGCGCGCCGGGCAGTGCCGAAGGGTTACTTTTTAAAGAGCTTCCTGCCTGCAAGTTTGCCGAATGGTGACTATGACCTCATCGTGCTGTCAGAGATCCTCTATTTCCTCGACCGGCCGGGCCTGAGCACTCTAGCGCGTCAAATCGACAGGCGCTGGACCGCGGCTGATATCATCTGTGTGACATGGCTCGGACCGAGTGGAAACGCCCTTCAAGGCGAGGAGGCGTTCTCCCTATACGCTTGCGCCAGCGAACGCCGCTTCGTTTGCAAGCGCGCAACGCCGGAGTACCGCATCGATCTCGCATTGGGCCCAGCATGATGCGCTTGCACGTGTCAACTGTCGAGCGACACGCTTTCGCCAACGCCAACACGGTCGTAGTAGTGCCGGCCCGAGACGAGGAAGATCGCATCGACGCCTGCCTGTCCCACCTCTTCGCGCAGGATGCTCCCATTCCTGCAGGGATCGTCCTCTGCGTGAACAACAGCACCGATGAGACCGCTGCTCGCGCCCTTGCACAAGCACGCAGCCGCTGCCATCCGTTTATCCTTGTCGAGGCGACCTTTGCCAGTGGTGGAGTCGGACGAGCCCGGCGCCTTGGCCACCAGATCGCCATGCGCGCGGCGCCGCAGGCCAACGTCCTCCTCTCGACCGACGCCGATTGCCTGCCGGCTCCCCGCTGGCAGAGCGAAATGGAGGCCGTATTGGCGCTGGCGCCTGCCGTCCTGGGGCGGATCGACGTCTGCGGGCGGGAGCTTGCATCCTTTCCCGCGAGCGTTCTGCTGCGCCAGCGTCAGGAAAACGCCTTCGCCGCGCTGGCCATGGAGTTCGAGCGGCTCATGGACCCGGCTGGGCCCGACGGTATCGGCCTCAACACAGCCGGCGGCGCCAACCTCG
The DNA here is from genome assembly GCF_056161345.1 of Salipiger sp. ABF4_146. Taxonomy (NCBI): domain Bacteria; kingdom Pseudomonadati; phylum Pseudomonadota; class Alphaproteobacteria; order Rhodobacterales; family Roseobacteraceae; genus Salipiger; species Salipiger sp. ABF4_146. The sequence goes on from NZ_JBSWYX010000018.1 coordinate 17,153, forward strand.
GGTTCCGCCGCGCGGCCTACCGCAGTGTAGGCGGCTACCGCCCTCTTGAAACCGGCGAAGACCGCGACATCGTCAACCGGGTGCGCGCAGCCGGATTCCGCCCTCTGCGCGCCGAAAACGCGGTGGTGCTGGCCTCCATGCGCCGCGATGGGCGTGCTCCCGGAGGCATGGCCGATGAGATCACCGCTCGCTTCCAGCGCGAAGATTGCAGCGTCGACAGCGCGCTTGCCCCATTTGAGGTGATGGTGGCACGTCACCTCGGGCACAACGCCGCCGCCCCCCGTCTCACCCTGGCAGGCGCGCGCGGTGATCTTCAGGCTCTTCAAAGCTGCGTAAAGGCCTTGCGGTTGCTCGCATGTGTAGAAAGCCGTCGGCGCTACCTAGCCGGCCTAACGGGATTGAGCCCCGTACTGGGCGCGCCCTTGGCCACGCGTGACGCCTCTCGCAAAGATAATCGGTAAGGATGGAACTGCGGCAAACTGTCGCGGGTTGACAAGGCAATGACGGCGCGTACCGCCGGTCAATGCAAACCGAAGGAGGCAAGGATGACCATTCCTTCCCAAGACACTCCGACGACACCTGCCGCAGAAAGCGCTGCGCGCGAGATGCGCGACGATCTCCGGACCAAAGCCCGTGATACGGCAGAGGAAGTGAAAGAGCGCGCCAGCGGATTCGAGGAAGACCAGCGCGGCCATATGGCAGACGAGGTCTCGGACGTCTCGAACGCGCTTCGCAAAGCCGCCGAGGAAATGCGCAGCGGCTCTCCGCAGGAGCGGACCATGTCGCAGATCGCCTCGACGCTGGCGGATGCATCGGAGTCAATTCGAGACAAAGACCTAGGCGAAATGGCAAGCGGCCTTTCGGACTTCGCGCGTCGCAACCCGATCGCTTATCTCGGCGGCGCCGCAGTTCTCGGTCTCGCCGCCGCGCGTTTCGCCAAGGCCGGTAAGGGCGGAGGCCGTTCGGGCCCGGCACCGGAGCCCGGGCCGCGCCCTGAGCCACCGACCAGCCCCGTGGATTCGGCCCGTGCCCGCGACCTTCCGGCGCAACCTACACCAACACCGACCGCGGCGAGCCCTGCCACCCCAGCGTATCACCGCCCGGAACCGGAGGACATCTGATGCCGACCGAACAGACAACCGGAACCACCAATCTGGTGAGCAACATTATCGCACATGTCACCACGCTGGTGCGTAAGGAAATGGAACTGGCGCGCGCCGAGCTGGGCGAGAACCTCAACGGTGCCGCGACGGCGGTGGGAGTGATTGTCGCCGGTGTGGTCTTCACACTTGTTGGCCTCAACGTCATTGCCGCCGCGCTGGTGGCCGCTCTGACCGCAGCAGGCATTCATTCTTTCTGGTCTGCCGTGATCGTCGGCGGCGTCGCCCTCATTGCAGCGCTGATCATGATCAAGGGCGGGATGAGCAAGCTCAAGGCAAGCAGCCTTGCGCCGACCCGCACCACCGAGAACGTCCGTCGCGACGTGTCCGCAATCAGGGAGACGACCAATGGCTAATCGCAAAACGGCGGCAGAAATCGAGCGCGAAATTGAACGTGAGCGCGAGGGCTTGACCGCTTCCGTCTCGGAACTCCAGAGCCGTTTTTCGGCAGACGAGATCGTGGCACAGGTGGGCCGCCACCTGCAGACCCACGGCAGCGAGATGGGACAGGCGTTCTCGAAGTCGGCCAAGCAAAATCCCATCGGGCTCACGCTGACCGCCGCCGGACTCGCGTGGATGGTCTTTGGTCGCTCCTATGATGACGAGGATAAGCGTCTAGCGGGAGATCCTCTGAGCCGCCAAATCCGCAAGAGCCGCGGGGCGGCACCCGCCGAAAGCGCGTCGGCCGGACCGGACTGGGCCACCCGTAAGCCGGGCTACGGCACCAGCTACCGTCCAAGCTACTACGATGATCTACACCTTGATGACGGCGAGGAGAGCGAGACCTTCGGTGACGGCGTCGATCGGACGCAAGCTCGGCTGAAGGCGGGTTTCGAGGCGGGTCGCCACAACGCGGCCGCCACCGCAGGCGAAGCGCGCGCCAAGGTCGGAGAGGCCGGAAGCGCTGCGCGCGGCTCCATCGCGGCAAAGTCGGCTCAGGCGCAATCGGTACTCGAAGACGGCTACGGTCGCATCACCGCGGGGACCGAGCGCATGTCGGAAAGCGCGCGGCGCCGTGTCATCGAAGCCCGCGAACGCGCGCTGATCGCCCGCGAGCGTGCAGGTAAGGGCGTGCAACGAGCCGGTGCAAGCGCCGCCGATTTCTTCGGCGAGCATCCCCTCGTGGCAGGCGCCCTTGCCATCGCGGCCGGTGCCGCCCTCGGCGGAGCGGCACCGCGTAGCAAGGCTGAGGACGACCTCATGGGCAATTACAGCGACGCGTTGTTCGCCGAGGCCGACGCGATCTTCCGCGAGGAGCGAGACAAGCTTGCAGCGGTCGCCGATGCCGCCATGGACGAGGGTCACAGCATCGCCCGCGACGCGCGCGCAGAGGCTGACGAGCGCACCCCCGGCGACAAGCCCGCCGAGCATGCGCTTGCCGATGCCGCCAAGTCTGCCGGAAAGCGTCTGGAGGATCGGGTGCGGGATGAAGCGGAGGCGCAGAACCTGGGCCGTCCGGACGTGACCTCGGACACGCCGAAGCAGGGCTGACATCAGCTGACCGAGACTTCGCGCCGGTGCCGAGTGGCACCGGCGCAAATTTGATATGATCAAGGATGATTGCTGTCATGCCAAACGACGGTTCCTTCGCCACACGGCCACGCCAGATCGGCTTGACCGGCTGGAAAGCCATCGCGATGCGCGTGAAATCCGAATTGGCCGCAGACCGGATCAGCCTGGTTTCCGCAGGTGTCGCATTCTATGCGCTGCTGGCAATTTTTCCCGCGATAACTGCCCTCATGGCGATCGCCGGACTTTTCATCACCCCCGCCGATGTCACAGCGCAAATCCAGCAAATCACCGAGGTGTTGCCGCCGCGCGCCGCCGAGATCCTGATAGAGCAGGCAAAATCTGTAGCGGGGTCGCAGAGTGGCGGCCTTGGGCTTGCGGCCGCTCTGGGTGTGCTACTTGCGCTCTATTCCGCTTCGCAAGGCGTTGCCCATCTGATCGAAGGGCTGAACGTTGCTTATGACGAAACGGAAGAGCGCAGCTTCATCCGCCTCAAGCTGACCACGCTGGCGCTCACGCTGCTGCTGATTGCCGGATTACTCTTAGCCATCGGGGCGCTTCTCGTTCTGCCCGGCATGCTCGCGATCTTCCAGCTTGGTCCAGCGCTCGAAGCCTTTGCGTCGTGGGCGCGTTGGGGTGTACTGCTCTTGCTGGTCGTCGCCGGCATTGGGCTGATCTACCGGTTCGGCCCCTCCCGAAAGGCAGCGGAGTGGGTATGGATCACCCCCGGCGCCCTGGTCGCCTGCGTGCTCTGGCTCGCCGGGTCACTCGCCTTCTCTCTCTACAGCGAGCATTTCGGGTCCTACCAAGAAACTTTCGGATCCCTGGCTGGCGTTGTGATTTTGTTGTTCTGGTTGTGGATTTCAGCCTACGTGATCCTGCTAGGGGCCGAGATCAATGCCGAGATGGAGGCGCAGACCTTGCACGACACGACCACCGGCAAGGACCTCCCGCGCGGTAAGCGCGGGGCAGTGAAGGCCAACGAATTCAAGGGGCGCGGTGAACGCTAGTCGCCTGTATCTAAAGTTCATCGCATAGGGTTTGGGTGCGCTGGCCGAACCTCTTGACCGATGCAAGGATTTCGTCGGCGGATCTGACCCATCAGCATGGTTTCGGATTCACGTTATAGGCCGCAATAAAGGTATTGACGTCGCCCACGAGATCGGCACTCAAGAGGTGTACGCCACGTTTCATCAGCTTGCGGGTCAGTTCCTTGAAGCAGTCCTCGACCTGGTAGTTCCAACTGGCCGGTGCAGGAGTGAAGTGCACATGGCAGTGCGGGCGCTGGGCCAGCCACGCGGTATGCTTAGATCAATTTACGAAAAGACCGATATCGGCCGTTTACCTTCCCAGGGCACAACGCAAACGGCTCGTCCTAGGGAGAGTTCTTGTAAATGCACGACCTTCAAGACCGCGCGCTTGTTTTGCGCATTGCTTTCGCGATCAGCTCCGCCGTCTCGCCGCCCATTTCGCTGGCGTTCACCAGCCCCTGCACGAAGGGATGACGCCGGAGCAAAACCGGCAGAGCGACGCAATGGATGCGCCCCGCGCAGGGCGCAGCGAGGGGCAGGACAAAAGCGTCAAAGCGCAGCGGCTCTGACAGAAGATCCGCGCGCGCCAGCGACGGAAACCCGAGGTCTGCCAGCGTCATGGCGCGCTGGCCGCGCGCATCGACGAGGATCTCGAACGGGCTCTCCTGCCCGCCGCGCTGCACCGAAACGCCCTGTGCGCAGGCGGTGATCTGGCTTTCTTCACCGAGCCGCAGCACCTCGAGCACCCCCGCCTCGCGCAGCGCCAGCAGGCGCTTGATCGACGGGTGCGGCACGCAGGCATAGCAATCGGTGAACAGCGGCTTCAGCGTGTCGTGAAACGCCGCGACCTCGGCATCGCTGAACCTTGGGATCAGCTCTTCGAACAGCTCATGCGCCCGCAGCAGCGCGCTGCGCCACGGCGTCGGGGTCTTGCTGGCGACGGTCTCTTCGGCCTGCACAAGATTGGCGCGGGCCCAATCGAAGGGATCCGCCGCGAGGCGCTTGGCGAAATAGCCGTGGCAAAACGCGTCGCAGGACACGTCTGGCCCGCCGAGGCCTGCCAGCCACGCCGGATCCGCCGCCTGCAGGTCCGCAATGAAGGCCCGATAGGCGCGGTCGAGCAGAGCGCCCTCCTCCACGCCAGAGACCTCCGCGCAGATACCCGCCAAACGGGGCAACTCGGGCAGCGGCAGGTCGTACCAGTAATCCGCCTCGGGCAGCAGCCCCTTGCGGGACATGAGGCTGAGCAGGAACGGCTCCCGCCCCTCCTGCGCGACATAGCGCATCCGCCCGCCCTCCTCGCAAAAGCGCCCGCGCGCCGAGGCGATGGTCACCGCCACATCAATGGCCGACAGCGAGGTGCCCAGCACGCCGATCCGCTGCTGCGGCAGCCGGGTCAGCTTCTCGGCGGGCCAAGGCGAATGCAGCACCGCCCCGCCCGCGCACGTCCGGTCCGGCCAGCGGTGCCCGGTGGCCAGCACCGCATCCGCATAAACCGCCTTCGACGCGCTGCCCGGACTGCGCCACGCCAGCTCGACGCCCGCCGCGCGCGGCGCGATGTCGGTGACCGTGTGGTGCAGGTGAAGCTCGATCCGGTGCCCCTGCCGCCGCCCCAGCGCGATCACATCTGACATCTGCGCGGTGAAATAGGCCCCAAGCGCAAGGCGGGGATAAAACGCCTCGTCGCTGATCTGGGCCGCGCGCAGCCCCAAGCGCGCCAGGTCCGAGGTGTCGAGCCCGCGCAGCCAGTCGTTGAGCGAGGTCAGAACCGGCGGCAGCTCGCGGCTGGCGATGTTCGACAGCATGACCGTCGCGTTCATATCGGAGTTATAGGGCATCCCCGGACCGGCGGCGCTGCCCTTCTCAAAGATGTCCACATGCAGCCGCGACGGTGCCTGCCGCAGCAAAGCGGCAAGCGTGTAGACCCCGGTCGGACCGGCACCAACGATCGCGACGCGATGCGCCGCAGGCGGGCGGGGGCGCGGCGGCCTCACGGGACGATTGCCACGCGATCTCAGGGGGATGGGTTTTTCATAGGCCATGCGCGATCTCCGCCGAATGGAGGGTGGATGGGGGGCACCAAAGGCAATTCGGAACAGACCCGCGGGCGGGTGGGGACACGCGCCGCCTATTGCGCGGCACTGGACTATGCAAACCAGGCGCGGCGGAACTGCGGATCAAACGCCCCCTCTGCCGAGAACAGCAGCCGCTGCGCCCGCCCCTCGAGGCTGCGGGTCAGCGCGAGGCCCTCGGCCTCGAGTGTGAGGCGGGTGCTGCCCTTGGTGAAAAGCTCGGGGTCGGCGCGCCGCAGCGCCACAAGCTCTTTGAGCAGCGCGGTCTTGCGCCAGCCAAACACCGAGATCGGCGCGGCGGGGTCGAGCGGCGTGCGGTTGTCCGGATCGGTCAGATCGAAGCTGCCCTTTTCGCTGCCCTGATAGATGTCCGGCACGCCCGGCATGAAGACGCGCAGGGCAAGCTGCGTCAGCGACAGCCCCTCGCCCATCGCCACGAGTTTGCGCAGCGCCTCGGGCGGATCCGCCCGCCATTGCGCCAGAAGCGCCCGCCCGAAGTCTGCCGCCTGCGCCTCGGCGTCCTCGTCGGGGTCGTGCCAGTCGGTGAGTTCCTTGGCCTCGCGCAGCGCCTTCTCGAGATGCTCTGCCAGCCGGTCCTCAAGGTCCGCGCGGTCCGGATCCCAAAGCGCGATGGCCGATTGCAGGATGTACCAGCGCACCGAGCCGTCGGGCGTGTTCGGCCCTTGCAGTCGGGCGGCCTGCGCCCAGAGAACAGCGGCTTCCTTCGGCAGATGCGTCAGCGCGATGAGCCGCGCGCGCGCGTCCTCGCCGCGTTTGGTGTCATGGCTCGATCCCAGCGTCAGCGCCTGCGGCCAGAGGCGGGCGCGCTCGGTGCAATAGTCCTCGAACTCCGCCGGGGTCAGCGGCGGCGCATCGGGCTCGGATCCGACCTCGGCCTCGGCGAGACAGCGGGTGTGGCGGTAAAAGGCGGTGTCTTCCTGCGCCTTGGCCACCACCGCGCCGGTCACCTGCTGAAAGCGCCGGACGAAGGCGCGGCCCGCGGGGCCCTTCGGGGCGGCGAGCCGCGCGTGCAGCCGGTCCAGCACCTGGCGATCGGGCAGCGCGGCAGCGGCCTCTTCGGCGGTCTGGGTCAGCAGCTGCAGATCCTCGGCGCCCGGGCCGTCGCTGTCGATGTAACTGCGGTAGCGTGGGAAGGCGACGAGCAGCGCGCGCAGCGCCTCTTTGATCTGCTCGGGCTTGACCAACGCGGCATCCTCCTCGGCGTCGGTCTCGTTGAGCGCCTGCAGCGCGATGCGGGTCAGTTCCGACAGTTCCGCCGCCAAATCTTCGGACAGGATCTGATGCCGCGCGGCGCGGCAGGCCGCCGCATAGTCGCCCTTGGCCCCGGTTGCACCGCGCCACATCCGGTCGAGCCGGTCCATCCCCTCGGCGTCCAGCAGCAGCCGGGTGATCCGGTCGTTGGCCTCATAGCCGGTGGTGCCGGTGACCGGCCAATGCTGCAGCCGTTCCTCGCCGGTGAGGATTTTCTCGATCCAGATCGGCAGTTTTGGCCCCACCTCCTGCCGCAGGCGCCGCAGGTATTCGGCGGGATCGGCGAGCCCGTCCACATGGTCGATCCGCAGCCCATGCGCCAAGCCCTCGCGCAGCAGCGAAAGCGGCAGGGCGCTCATCGCCTCGAAGACCTCGGGCAGTTCGATCCGCATCCCGATGAGGCTGGTGATATTGAAAAACCGGCGGTGGGTCAGGCGCTTGCGCTCGCGCACCCAGTGGCGCAGATGCCAGTGCTGGCGCTCAAGCACCTCCGCAACGTCGCCGCTTTCGGCACTGCCGGGGGCGAGCGGCAGCCAGCCGCCCTGCCATGTGATGCGCTGCCCGCCAGCGTCGATCTTAAAGGCCCCCTGCTGCAGCATCTCGTCTTTGGGCTGCGGCAGCAGCGGCAGGATCAGCCCCTCGGCCCAGTCGACGTCGAAATACTTGGCAAAGCGGCTTTCCGCGCCATGGGTCAGCGCATCCACAAGCCACGGGTTCTCGGTGCTGAGCACCGTGTGATTGGGCACGAGGTCGAGCACGATGTCGAGGCCATGTGCCTCCGCCGCCGTCACGAGGCGCTCATAGCCGGAGCGCCCGCCAAGCACCGGATCGATCTCGGCGGGGTTGGCCACGTCATAGCCATGGGTCGAGCCGCTCTGCGCCGTGAAGATCGGCGAGAGGTAAAGATGGCTCACCCCCAGATCGGCGATATAGGGCAGAAGCTGCGCGGCACGCCCAAAGTCGACACCCTGACGAAGTTGCAGCCGGTAGGTCGCGATAAGAGGTCTCACGCGGTGATCTCCACTTCGATGGCAAAGGGATCAAGGGTCGGATCGCCGAGCCGAAACTCGGCGCGCGGCAGCCCCTGCGCGCCGGTGGCGGGCTCTCCCAGCGACAGCAGCATGCGGATCTCGCCCGCCGCGAAGGGCCAGCGCACCGCATAGGCCCGCGCGCCAAGCCGCGTGACCGCGCCCAGCCCAAGCTTGCCCGAGCTGAGCAGCGGCACGATCTTGCGCGCGCGCAGGTCCAGTAGATCGCGGGTCAGATCGCGCCACGCCGCCGCCCGCGCCGGGTCTGATGCGGGATAGGGGCGCGAGGCCTCCAGCGCCTCCGGGCCGGTGGGGTCGGGCATTCCCGACAGGTCATAGCCGATGCGGGTCAATTCGGCGCCGCGGCCCTTGCGTACTGCCGCGCGCCCGGCCTCGTCGGGGGGATCGCAGAAGAACAGAAAGGGCGCTGCGCTGCCCTCTTCCTCGCCCATGAACAGCATCGGCACGAAGGGCATCAGCAACAGCGCCGCATGCAGCACCCGCGCCGGGCCGTCGCCGATCAGCGAGATCAGCCGCTCGCCAAGCGCGCGGTTGCCGATCTGGTCGTGGGTCTGATTGGCGTTGACGAAAGCGGTCCACGGCAGATGCGCGGCGGGTGCGCCGCGCGGTTCTTCGGGGTGGGGCTGGCCCTCGTCCACCTGCCCACGGCTCAGCGCCTTGGCGATATCGTCAAAGGGATCCTCGGCAAAGCGGCTGTAATAGCCATGGGTCTCGCCGGTGACCGCCACATGCATCGCATTGTGCCAATCGTCGTTCCATTCGGCGTCGAACCCGGCCTCGCGCAGATGCGGCAGGTTGCGCTCGTCCTCGCAGATCAGATGCACCGGCCGCCCCAGATCGAGCGCATGGATCTCGGCGGCAAGCTGGCGCATGAAGCGCTGGTCCTGTCCGTCGCGGATTTCATGCACCGCGTCGAAACGAAACCCGTCGAGCCGGTACTCCCGCAGCCAGCCCAAGGCGGCGTCACGGAAAAACGCCTGCACCTCGGCCCGCTCAAAGGCGATGCCGTCGCCCCAGGGCGTCGGGCGCTGGTTGAAGAACTCGGGCGCGTAGCTGGGGAGCAGATTTCCGAAGGGGCCGAAGTGGTTCATCACCAGATCGAGGATCACCATCATGCCAAGGCTTTGGGCCCGCGCCACCAGATCGCGCAGATCGTCGGGCGTGCCATAGGCCGGATGCGGCGCGCGGATCAGCACGCCGTCATAGCCCCAGCCGCGGCGTCCGGCGAATTGCGAGACCGGCATGATCTCGATGGCGGTGATGCCAAGGCTGGCAAGGTCCGGCAGGCGGCGGGCGGCGGCGGCGAATGTGCCCTCGGGGGTGAAGGCCCCCACATGCAGCTCAAAGATCACCGCCTCTTCCAACGGCCGCCCCTGCCATGGCGTGCCCCAGTCGTAGCGCGCGGGATCGACGGTGAGCGATGGCCCCTCGACGCCGCCAAGCTGGGCGCGCGCCGCCGGGTCCGGCACATCCCGCCCGTCGATCCTGAAGAGATAGGCCATGCCAGCCCGCGCCGGCACCCGCACGCTCCAGACCCCCGCCTCGCTGCGCATGGCGATCTCGCGGCCCTCGAGCAGCAGTTGCACCCGCCGCGCCTTGGGTGCCCAGAGGCCGAAGGACCACAGGCCATCCCCGTCCGCATGAGCGCCCCACCGCGGCTGCATGGTCAGACCCCTCCCGCGCCCGCAGCGCCGCCGCGATCGCGCAGCACCGCCACCGATTGCGCCGCCACGGTGATCTCGGGTCCGGGGCGCTCTGCGCAGGTGATCCCGTCGCTCCCAGTGTCCTCGCGTCCGGTGTCGAGGATAAGCTCCCACGCCCCCTCGGGCAGAGTGAAGGTGCAGGACTCGCCGCCGTTGATCAGGATCAGCAGATCCGGGCAGTCTTCCTGATGGTGCCGCAAACCCATGGCGAAAAGCCCGCCGTCCTGCCAATCACGCTCGGACATCTCGCGCCCCTCGGGATGCAGCCAGATGCTCTCGGTCGCCTCGGGGCGCGGCCAGAACCCATAGGGCGCCAGATGCCCGCGCCAGTCGCGGCGCAGCGCGGTGAACGCCGAGACCGCCTCGACCAGCCCGGGACGCGCCGCCTCCCAGTTGATCCATGTGGTCTCATTGTCCTGACAATAGGCGTTGTTGTTGCCGCTTTGGGTCTGGCCCATCTCGTCGCCCGCCAGCAGCATCGGCACCCCATGCGACAGGAACAGCGTCGCCAGGATGCCCTTCACCCGCCGCGTGCGCGCGGCAATGATGCCGGGATCGTCGGTGGCACCCTCATGGCCCATATTGTCCGACAGGTTGTGGTTGTGGCCGTCGCGGCCATCCTCGCCGTTCGCCTCATTGTGCTTGTCGTTGTACGAGACCGTGTCCCATAGGGTGAACCCGTCATGGGCGGCGATGAAGTTGACCGAAGAGGTGGCCGGGCGGTGCGAGTGGTTGAACTGCACCGGGCTGCCCATCAGCCGCTCTGACAGAGCGCCAAGCTTGCCCGGCTCGCGCTTCCAGAAGCCGCGCACATCGTCGCGGAATTTGTCGTTCCACTCGCGGAACGGCCACGGGAAGCCGCCTACCTGATAGCCGCCCTCGCCCACGTCCCAAGGCTCGGCGATCAGCTTGATCTGGCTCAGCAGCGGGTCTTGCCGGATGGCGTTGAAGAAGGCCCCCTCGCGCTCGAACCCATCGGGCTCGCGCGCCAGCGTCGAGGCGAGATCGAAGCGGAAGCCGTCGACGTGAAAGGCCTCGACCCAATAGCGCAGGCTGTCCATCACCATGCGCAGCACCATCGGATGCGCGACATTGAGCGTGTTGCCGGTGCCGGTGGTGTCAAAGCCATGGCGGCGGTTCTCGGGCGACAGCAGGTAGTAGCTGGCGTTGTCGATGCCCTTGAACGACAGGGTCGGGCCAAGCTCGTTGCCCTCGGCGGTGTGGTTGTAGACCACATCGAGGATCACCTCGATCCCGGCGGCGTGGAAGCGTTTCACCGCGGCGCGCACCTCGCGCACGTCCTCGGTCGCCAGATAGGTGCGGTTCGGCGCAAAGAAGCCCAGCGTGTTGTAGCCCCAGTAGTTGCGCAGCCCCTTCTCGATCAGATGCCGGTCCTGCACCATGGCGTGGATCGGCAGCAGTTCGATGGTCGTGACGCCAAGCTTTTGCAAATGCTCGATGATCGGGTCGGAGGCGAGCGCGCGGAAGGTGCCCCGGTCGGCCTGCACCACACCGGGATGGCGCATGGTCAGCCCCTTCACATGCGCCTCATAGATCACCGTATCGCGCCAGCGCACCTGCGGCGCGGCATCCGCCTCCCAGTCGAACACCGGGTCGGCGACCACCGCCTTGGGCATGAAAGGCGCGCTGTCGCGGGTGTCGAGATCCAGATCCGAGCCGCCCACCGGATAAGCAAACAGCGCATCGTCCCAGGTCAGCTGACCGCGCATCGCCATGGCGTAAGGGTCGAGCAACAGCTTGTGCGGGTTGAAGCGATGGCCGCTTTCCGGCTCGAACGGCCCGTGCACCCGGTAGCCATAGGCCTGCCCCGGCCCGAGATCGGGACAGTAGCCAAAGAAGATACCGCCCTCGGCGCGGGGCAGCTCCAGCCGGGTTAGCTCCTGCGCGCCAGCCTCGTCGAACAGGCACAGCTCGACATTTTCCGCATGGTCGGAGAAGAGCGCGAAATTGGTGCCCTCCCCGTCGAAGCGGGCCCCCAACTGATCCGGTCGGGACCGGGCTGGGTCGATAGAGACGTCACGCGGATCGATCATGTCAGCCTTCCAAGCTGGTGAGAGCGGTCATCCGGGGCACCCGCTGGATGGGGGCCCTTGCTGTGGTCTTGCGCAGGGCGGCGTTGCGCCGGTCCATCATCTCGGCGGTGATCAGCAGCGTGCCCTCGGGGGTTCTGCGGAAGAAACGGGCATCCTCTTCGGCGTCATAGCCCGCGCGAAACCCATCCGGCAGCCGCACGCCGGTGCCGACGATGGCGTTCCTGATCTGGCAGCGCCTGCCGATCTTGCTGCCGGGCAGGAACACCGTGCCCTCGGCGATGCTGTCGATACAGTCGGTCTGCGCCCGCTGCATGGTCTTGGGCAGCGCCACCGGCGGCACCTCGGCGGCGAAATCAAGCTGCGCGCGCCGGTAGGCATCAAGCGAGCCCACATCGCGCCAATAGGCGCTCTGGCCGTCGCTGCTGTCGGGCAGCCGGTAGACCGACAGCGCCGCCTCGCGCAGTGCCAGCGGCAGGATGTCCTGCCCGAAGTCATGCCGCGTGGTCGGACGGCCAGGCGCTTCGCGCAGCACCTGCTTGAGCCAGATCCAGTCGAACACATAGATGCCGGTCGAGGCCAGCGCGCGCTCGGGGTCGCCCTGCATCGGCTGCGGCTCGGCTGGCTTTTCGGCAAAGCCAAAAACTTCGCCATCCGCATCGAGATCGAAGATGCCAAAGCTGCGCGCCTGCGACAGCGGCACCGGCGTCGCCGCAACGGTGACCGGCAGGGCCGTGCCCGCGGTGATGGGCGAGCAGCTGCTCAAGGTCGATGTCGAGCACATGATCGCCCGACAGCACCATGACGTCGCGCGGCGCATAGGCGTCAAGGGCGCTGATGTTGCAGCGCAGCGCATCGGCGGTGCCCCGATAGCCGTAGGGGCTCAGAAGTTCTCCGTCGCGTACCGAAATCCCTTTGGCAAAGCCATGCGCCCAATGCCGATTGAGGTGCTGGCACAGGTCATCGGGGCGGTATTGCGTGGCCACGAACAGGCTTTCGAATTGCGCCCGCTCGGCCGCGGCCAGAATGAAATCGACGATCCGTCCCTCGCCGGATCCAAAGCTGAGGGCCGGTTTGCACTGCGCGCTGGTGAGCTCAAAGAGGCGCGCGCCGCGACCGCCCGCCAGCAGGAAGGGAAGGCACCGGGCGGTGCTCGGCAAGCTTTTGGAAATCCGCATGAATCATGGCCCTGTCAGGATGTTGAAGTGCACTACTGAAGACGCAATCCGCACCTTCAGTAGGGGTGGTCGAAATGATCAGGCCGGCCGGATGATCCTCAGCAGGAACCCCCCGGCCCGACTTTGGTTCCTGAAAATATCGGGCGCTTTTGTCGAATTCCGAAGGCCGGATATATCCGGCGCGTAATCACTCATAAATCGCGACGGCCTCCTGGAAACTCAACGCCGGTACATTGGTTTTCCGAGCCGTCTGTCTGCGACTCCATTTTAGGGCGCCGCGGCTGCATCAATAGGGCAATACAGGCCAAACCACTCGCGCCAATAGGCAGAACCACCTACCGCGCGAGACCGAGCTGATTTCGAACTCAGAATGCGCGCGATAGAACCCCCACGGCCCAACGGCGCCACGGTCAAGCGTACTTTTGCCCTGGCAACAATGCTATTTGCGGCCTTGCGGCGCACCCGTTTGCTTAACCATCGCTGGGTCGACGCACGTGTCCCCCGCCGCACAAGCGGCAGGGGACTGTGCATCAGAAATCCGCGGCGTCCATCCCCGCGATCACCCGGTCAGGGGTGGCAGGCATGTCGTAGACACGCGCGCCGCAGGCATTTCGCACCGCGTTCAGTATCGCCGCCCCCGCGCCCGAGATGCCCAGTTCGCCGATGCCCTTTGTCTGGATCGGGTTCGCCATGTCGTCCCGCTCTTCGAGGAACACCACCTTTAGCTCTCCGGGCACGTCCGCATGCGCAGGTACGTGGTAGTTCGCAAGGTCGCGCGTCGCTAGATGGCCGGTGCGCGGATCGTGCGACAGCTCTTCGGTCAGCGCCGAGCCGAGGCCCCAGATCATCCCGCCTATGGCCTGCGAGCGCGCGGTTTTCTCGTTAAGGATGCGGCCCATCGCCATTACGCCCAGCATGCGCCGCACGCGCACCTCGCCGGTGTAGGCATGCACCGCCACCTCGGCGAAATGCGCCCCGAAGCCCGAGGAGAAGTGGCTCTCGGAGGTGCCCCCGGCCTCGACGCTGGCTTCCTCTACAAGCTCTACGTCGACCAGTTCGGAAAGCGGCACTTCGCGGTTGCCGCCGCGGGCGATGCCGTCCTGCAGGGTGAGCTCGGACAGGCTGCACCCCATGCGGTCGGCGAGTGTCTGGCGGATCGCCTTCGCCGCGAGGAAGGTCGCCGAGCCGGCGGAGTTAGCCCCGAAGGAGCCGCCGGACCCGGACGCGCCGGGGAAGCTGGTGTCGCCAAGGCGCACCTCGACCTGCGCGATCGGAAGGCCGAGCATCTCTGCGGTGATCTGGCCGAGGGTGGCGTAGCTGCCGGTGCCAATGTCGGTCATGTCGGTCTCGACCACCGCGCCGTCGCCGGTCAGGCGCACCCGCGCAGCGGACTTGATCAGCATGTTCGACCGCGCCGCCGAAGCCATCCCCATGCCGACGTACCAATCGCCCTCTCGGCGCTCGCCCATCGGCTTGCGATCGGCCCAACCAAACCGCTCGGCTCCGACGCGCAGGCAATCGGCGAGGCGCGTGGCACTAAACGGCTGGTCGGTCATCGGGTTCTTGTCGGGCAGGTTCTTCAGGCGCAGCTCCACCGGGCAGATGCCCAGCTCTTCGGCCAGTTCGTCCATGGCTTGTTCCAGCGCCAGCATTCCCACCGCCTCGCCCGGCGCACGGACGGATCCCGTCGGGGTGCGGCAGATCCGGGCCAGCGTCTGAGTGAAGCTCATACCTTCGGCACCATAGAGGAACTGCGAGGCTTGGCTCACCGGTTCGGCGAAGCCTTCGTCGCGGATGTTCGAGACGCGGTCGTCATGCGAGAGCGCGCGCAGCCGTCCATCCTTGTCCGCACCGAGGCGCAAGCGCTGACTAGTTTCGGTCCGACGCAAAACGCTGTCAAAGACGTTCTGCCGGGTCATCACAACGCGCACCGGTCGCCCCAGTTCGCGCGCGGCAATGGCTGCCGCCACCGCCTCAGGACCAATCCCCAGCTTGGAGCCGAAGCCGCCACCGATGTAGGGCGACAGAATGCGCACCTGCTCGGCGTCGATTCCCAGCGAATCCGCCAGCTCCTGCTTGTTGAAACGCAGCATCTGCAGCGCGCCGCGGAGGGTGAGCGCATCGCCGTCCCATTCAGCCACCGCCGCGTGCGGCTCCATCGCCGCCGCCACGTGGGGCGCGGTGGTATAGGTGCGATCCAGTGTGACCTTGGAGGCCGCGAAGGCCGCCTCGAAATCGCCCGCCGTTTCCGGATCGCCCTGCTCGTGCGTCTCGCTGCGGGCTGGATCGGTGATCACACCGTCCTCGGCCTCGTAGTTCACCGTCAGCCGCTGCGCCGCATCGCGCGCGGCCTCAAAGCTCTCGGCCACCACCAGCGCGATCGGCTGGCCATGATAATGCACCTCGTCGTCCGGCTGCACCGGCGCGGCGCCCGCCATGCCTTGCGCGGGATTGCGGATCATCTTCGGGCCGTGGAACACGCCAAGCACGCCCGGCATGCCCGACACCGAAGACTCGTCGATCGAGGTGATGCGCCCCTGCGAGATGGTCGCGCGCACCAGCACCCCGTGCGCCGCGTGTGGGGGCAGCCCGTCAGCGGCGTAGGCGGCGCGGCCCGACACCTTCTTGGGGCCCTCGGGCCTGTCGAGCGGGGCGCCGACGATCCCCTGCCCTGTTTCGTCCAAAAGGCGCGGCTGCGCTTCGTCCATGCGGAATGTCTTGGTCATGCCGGGATCCTCGCGGTCTCGACGCCGGGCGCGGACGCGGCAAGGCCGGTGGCCTCGCGCAGCGCGGCGATCAGGGTGCGCCGCAGCAGCGGCTTCTTGAACTCGGCTTCAGGATGGCAGCGCGCCTGCTGCAGCAGCCTGTCCGCGGCCTGTCCGAAGGCCTCATCGGAGGGGACCACGCCAACAAGCGCCTCTTCGACCTCCGAGGCGCTCCAAGGCCGCGGCGCCACGCCGCCGAAGGCGCAGGAGACCGAAGCGATGCGGTCGCCTTCCATTGCGAGGGCCGCTGCGACAGAGACCAGCGCGAACGCATAGGACGCGCGATCCCGTACCTTCTTGTAGACCTGCCGTGTGTCGACCATCGGCGCGGGCAGACAGACGGCGGTGATGATCTCGTCAGGCGCCAGCACGGTTTCGAGGTCCGGGCGGTCACCAGGCAGGTTGTAAAGCTCGCTCACTGGGATGCGGCGCGCCGCGCCCTGCGGCGTGCGGATCTCGACCTCGGCGCGCAACGCAGTCAGCGCCACCGCCATGTCCGAGGGATGCGCCGCAAGGCAATGCTCGGAGGTGCCGAAGATCGCCAGCATCCGTCCCACGCCCTCTTTCGCCGCGCAGCCCTCGCCCGGGTTGCGCTTGTTGCAGGGCATGGCCGTGTCGTAGAAATACGGGCAGCGCGTGCGCTGGAGAAGATTGCCGCCGGTGGTGGCCTTGTTGCGGATCTGCGCCGAAGCCCCGGCGAGGATGGCGCGCGACAGCAGCGGCCAGCCGTTGCGGACGCGGGGGTCCGCCGCTAGCTCGGAATTGGTGATCAGCGCGCCGATGCGCAGGCTGTCACCGTCTTCGGAAACGTCCTTGAGGCCGTCGATCCGCGTGATGTCCACCAGCCGCGATGGCGTCATCACCTGTATTTTCATCAGGTCGAGCAGGTTGGTGCCGCCAGCGATGATGCTCGCGTCCTCGCCGAGTTCGCCCGCAGCGCCGGACAGCGTTTCGGCCCGCGTGTAATCGAAGTCCCTCATGATTTCACCTCGGCGGCCATGGCGATGGCTTCTCGGATCAGCGGATAGGCGGAGCAGCGGCATAGGTTGCCGCTCATGCGCTCGGCGATCTCGGTGTCGTCGAGCGGCATCTCGCCCTCCAGCGAGGCCGAGGCGTAGGACGGGTCGTCGGCGCGCAGCTCTTCGAGCATCGCGGTGGCCGACACGATCTGGCCGGGCGTGCAAAAGCCGCACTGGTAGCCGTCCTTGGCCACGAAGGCTTTTTGCAGAGCGCTCAGGGCCTCCGGGCTGCCGAGCCCTTCGATGGTGGTCACCTCATCGTCTTCGTGCATGGCGGCGAGGCACAGGCAGGAATTGACCCTCTGGCCGTTTACCAGAACCGTGCAGGCGCCGCACTGGCCGTGGTCGCAGCCCTTTTTCGTACCGGTCAAACCGAGCTGGTCTCTCAGGGTGTCAAGTAGGGTGGCTCGCGTGTCGTGCTCGACCTCGCGGGGCTCACCGTTCACTGTGAATCGTGTGCGCATATGGCTTTCTTTTCAAATGTGGCTTTGGCTCGGGCGACACGTGGCGCCCCTGAAACCAGAACCACTCGGGCCACGGTAGAGTTCCGGAACTTCCGGCCCCAAGCGTGTCGATGCCTTAGGCACGGGCAGAGAGACCAAACTTTACGGACGTTTAATGTGCCAAAAGAAAAAGCGGGCATTAGTCTTTGCAGGTCCAACGTCCGCGCCGCTAGACCCGGTCTACGGGTACGCTCCGCCATCAAGTTTTCATTGTGATCAGCCCAACGTCTCCACACCGCCGGGCTGGTTTGCCCCGCGCACCGCGGCACGAAACTGGCCTCTCCGCGACTGGCCCAAAGCGGCCCGGTCGCACTCCAAAGGGGGTAGATGTCTTTGACTATCAGGCGAACTCTTCTAGCATCCATTCCAACTGCGCACGACCGCAGGCAAATTTTCTGCACGTGGATATTGGGGATAATGCATGCCAGAGGCAATTTTCGGAGACGCAGTCGCAACGGGCATCTCTGGTTTGGACCGTGTGCTGCATGGGGGATATCCGCAAGACGGGGTTTTGCTCATCTACGATGCCCATGGGACCGGCAAAACTATCCAGACCGTCGGGGCAGCCGAGTCCTAGATGATGTAATAACGGAAAGTCGGCCTGGCCCGAATGCGCGGGCCGCTGCCCAACAGCCGACACACTGGCGATTGAGAGGACTCGGCGCTGCGATAGACTCCAGTCCGAGATAGCACTGAACGAAGAGGAAAAAACATCGGAGGTACGTTCAATGGTGGCGGCATTCTCGGGCGGGTTGCTTTTGTGCCTAGTGATCTGGGATATCTTGATGTCCGCGCTGGGAACGGGCAGCTCGGGCCCGATTGCACCGCGCGTGGCGCGGACCATGTTTGGTGCACTCCGGAAGTTGCCCGAATCCGGCGCCGTCCACCGTAGTTGCGGACCCATCGTCACCGCTGCAATTGGGGCAGTGTGGATCGTGCTCATGTGTCTCGGCTGGACGCTGGTGTTTTCCGCCACTCAAGCGGCCGTGGTCCAGTCTTCCACCAACCAACCCGCCGGCATGCTAGGCCGCATCACATATGCAGGGCACCTTCTATCTACCCTGGTGGGAGGACTGAACCAGCCCGGCGGCCAGGGATGGGGCGCGGCGGCGATGCTGGCGGGCGTGTCAGGAATGATCATTCTAACCTTATCTGTCAGCTTCGTCTATTCGACGACGCAGGCCGTCGCGACAGGGCGCGCAGTAATTGCGCTATCGGATATCCACGGGCCAGGAACCGAACAGTTCGACAGCGTCCTCCTCCCGCAGATCGCCACACTTGCTGCACAGATCAAAGCAATTCCGTTCAGCCTCTACTACAGTACGGTGCGCGATAATCGCCGCCTGCCAGCATCGCTCGCCAGGTTGTACCGGCACCCGCAGCTGACTTCTGACGCACAGGCTCGCTTAAGGGTGCTACTGTGCGAATTGCCGGGGCTTGAAGGCACCGAGGCCGAGGCGTTCGAGCAGCGCTTCTACGCCTGGGTTGATACCTATTCCATCGGCGGGCGCTAAAGTGTCGCCGAGAAACAGGCCCCCACCTGTTCGCGAACCGATCGCAGCGCGTGCGACACCTTCAGTTCTGTCGGGTAGATCTGCATCCCCGGCCCGTATCCCCAGCTGTGCGCGCGCCGGGTCTGGCCACGGCTCAGGCGCGCCTGGCCCACATAACACTGGTTGCCCTCATAGACCTCTGGCACTGTGGGCATGGCCGCCACCTGCAAAAACGCAGCAAGGCACGAGACCGCACGGACGGGATCGCTTACGAGGTCCTCGTAACGCAACACCAATGCTGAATGCAGGTAACGCAGATCTCGCGCAACGATTTCATGCGCATCCAGCCAATGATTAAGCATCTCATCTGGGGCCAGGTCGACCCACTTGGCGGTGGCCGCAGCGACCGCTTCGGGGTGGCGGATGACCACCACGAATTGCGAGAGCGGGAAAAGCTGTTGGTATAGCCGCATACGCGTTAGGTTCACCGGCGATTTTTCTACTCTCCAATGCCCGGGGCCAAAATGGGGCTCCCAGTCTGTTTCAATTCGAAGCCGAGTTTCCAGCGTATCATAGCGGGTTCCTTCGGTGTGATGTTGAGCAGGATCGGTGGCGAAGTGCATCGGCGCTCCGTGCATCGCTGTATGCGGAATGGCGCCCTGCAAATAGACGCCTTCGTTTTCTGGAACGGGCGCATCAGAGATGGCGCCCACGCCAGGCAAGCCGGCGATTAGCCGCGCGACAAGACTAGTTCCCGACCGGTGAAGCCCACCGACAAAAACATATCTGTGGTTCTGCATCATGTTCCCCTGCTGCGTATCTGCATCCCAACTAATCCATAGCGGACGCGCGCCAAGCTCTACGCGCAGGACGTATTCACGCAATTTGGAGCATGCCCTGGAACTATACTCGCCTTACGACGTTCAAGGAGGGTACGTAGCTCAGTCTACACACCGTAACTCATTCCAGACTGCGAGGACCTCATGCGGATCATGCATATTGCCCTGGGCGGCTGTTTAGCCGCCCCGCCGATCCCTTATGGGCTCACGGAAGACACTGGCGGCCACATCGCATATGTTCTTGGCGCGGCCCGCGCACAGGCAGCGCGTTCCGATGTTTCTGAGGTGACAATCGTGACCCGCGCGTTTGACGATCCGGCGCTTGGGGCAAGGTTCCGGCAGTCTGAGGAACGCATAGCGCCGACGATGCGCATCTTGCGCCTGCGTACCGGCACACGCGCATACTTGGAAAAACAGGCTCTCGAAGCCGCACTGCCCGAACTATCCAGTGCATTTATTGACTTACTACGCAACATGGGGGCGGCACGGCCCGATGTTTTGCACGCTCACTTCGCGGATGCCGCTGAGCTTGCGATAGCGGCCGAACAAGAATTTTCGCTGCCCTGGCTTTACACCGCCCACTCATTAGCAAATGAAAAGCTGCGGCCCGGCGAGACCCCGGGTCCCGCCCTTTCGCGTCGCATCGCTCGTGAAGCGATTGCCGTGCGTCGCGCTCACGGCATCATCGCCTCGTCCCGTGACGAAGCCGAACGCCAGCTCCCGCGCATATATCCTGGCGCCGAAGGGCACACTCATCGCGTTGGTCCGGGCGTCACCCTGCGCTGCGATGGCGATGCTGCCCGCGCCCGCGAGACGTTGACGCCGTTTCTGCGCGCGCCCGACAAACCTGTGATCTTGGCCATTGCCCGCCCCATCGCTAAGAAGAACCTTGCAGCGCTGGTTGATGCCTATGCGCAATCGCCCGACTTGCAGGAGCGCACCAATCTTGTGATCCTGGCTGGACTACGCAGTGGTTTGCGGGGTGGGTCGGCCGAGCAGGACAGTATCATCGGCGATCTGTTCCATGCGGTCGACAGTAACGATCTTTGGGGCCGCGTGGCCCTGCCCCGCCGTCACGACGACCGCGACGTTGCCGATTTTTACGCGCTGGCAGCGCAGGGAGGGGTCTTCTGCAACCCCGCCCATCACGAACCGTTCGGCCTCACTTTAATTGAGGCCGCCCATTCCGGCGTACCGATAGTCGCAACCGCCAATGGCGGACCTGCCGACATCGTGGCAACCTTAGGTGCGGGGAGACTGATCGACCCGACCAGCACTACTTCGATCGCCCAAGGGCTTCGTAGCGCGCTGAACGACCCAAAGAGATTGCTGGCGGCGCGCCAAGCCGCTCTGAGAGTGCAAAGGAACTTTGACTGGCACGGGTGGGCGGCACGCGTGGCCCAGATCTCGGCAAAGTTAGTGCGCCCGGCGCGCCCGGCCCCTCTTCGCCCTGCAGCGCAGAATTTCCTGCTAGCCTGCGATATCGACGGCACACTCACCGGGTGCCCGGACGGCGCGGCGCGTTTCCGCGACTGGCTGGCAAAAGGCGGACATCTTCAACGGTTCGTCGTCGCCACCGGTCGGTCCGTGGTCGAGGCGCGCCGTGTATTGGCAGATTGGGACATACCCGCGCCGGATACAATCATTTCTTCGACTGGAACCGAGATATGGCGGCGCTCAGGGCATATGTATGCCTTATGCGAAGATTTCGCGGCGCGGCTTAAGCGGGACTGGGAACCTTTAGCATTGCGCGACCTTTTAACTGAAATCGGCGTCACATTCCAACCGCGTCATGACCAGCGACGATGGAAGATCAGTCTGCTAGGCAACGAAGAAGACGCCGAACGCATATCTGCTTCCTTAGAACGGGCAGGGCTGCGCGCGCGCGTCGTACCTTCGCACGGGCGATTTATCGATGTTCTGCCGCACGCTGCAGGGAAGGCCGCTGCGATCCGCTTCGAAGCGAGACGGCGGGGGATAAATCTCTGTAATGTGGTCGTCGCGGGGGACAGCGGCAACGATGCATGCATGCTGGGCGCCTTTGACCGGGCTATTCTGCCGGCCAATGCTTTATCCGAACTGGACGGGCTGCGCGCGGGCTATCGTTCGCCCCTGCCCCATGCCGCGGGAGTGCTGGACGGGATCGATCACTTCGGGCTGGAACGCGCCCCCATATTGATGGCAGGAGAATAAGTATGCGCGATTTCGCCACCTCTGGCCCGCGCCCTTTTGGCTATTTTGTACACCACCAGGGTCGTGGCCACGCAGAACGATGCGCCGCACTTGTGAACGCCCTGCCCGAGGCGCGTCCAGTGCGGATATTCTGCGCCCGAAATGACATTTTCCCGCCTCTACGACCTAACGTGACCGTGACCTTAATCCCGTCGTTGTTCGAGCCTACTGGGGATGAACCGCCCGGAGCGGCATTGCTGGACACGCCTGAAACCGTGCATTGCGCCCCGGTGGGTTGGAAGACGATCGGTAATGCTATGGGGCAGATGGCTGCGTTTTTTATGCATGAAGCACCAGAGTTGATGATTGTCGACGTGTCGGCGGAAGTCGCCCAATTAGCGCGTTTGTGTTCTGTGCCCCACGTCAAAGTCCTGCAGCATGGGGATCGGAGCGACCCGGGCCATCGCGCTGCATATGATGGTGCCGCCGGTCTCCTGGCCCCGTTCCACGCCTCGCTGGATCAACCGGGCTGGGAGACATGGGATGCGCGCATGTACCACGCCCCCGGCCTGGGGTTGCGCACGCCCATGCCCGAAAGGACGGCGGCGCGGGCGCGGCTGAACCTTGGCACTCAGCCCGTGGCGCTGGTGGTCAGCGGACAGGGGGGGAACGGGCTGGCCGAGGCGCCCCTTGGCGTCGCCGCGCGCAGCTTTCCCGCCATGCGCTGGATCACTATCGGCGAGGTCCAGCGCGACTGGCACGCCACCGCCCCGCCCAACCTGGAACATCGCGGCTGGGTCGACAACGCGCCCGATCATATCGCTGCTGCCGACGTGGTCGTGTCGTCCGCCGGTAATACTACCTGCGCGCAGGTGCTGACTGCCACGCGCCCCTGGATCGTGGTGCCCGAATGGCGCTATTTCGACGAGCAGGTGGAAAAGGCGCGCGCACTGGACCGCGCCGGCGCTGCGCTGCACCTTCCCCATCTACCCGGATCGGCCCACGGCTGGCGCCAAGCCATGCAGCAAGCAACCGACCGCCATGATCCGGATCGCCAGCGGACACTTGCCGGGAGCCACACAGCTGCCGATGGCGCGGCACGGTGGCTAGAACGGCTTGCCGCGCGGCTGTGGGGCAGTGCCCCCGATCTCCACGAACCGACCCACCAGAAGGATCCCGCAAATGCGTGACGTTTCCGCCCTGACCATCGCCCGAGGCCGCCACGACCACCTCAGAAACGTCATTCGCGGGCTTGCGATGCAAACCGTTCCCCCGCGAGAGTTGGTGATCGGCGTGATGGCGCCCGAACCCTATGCGGACCTTCCCAAAGCTCCCTTTCCCGTCCATCAGATCTTAGTACAGCGCGACGATGGCGAATTGCCGTTAGCCGCCGCGCGCAACGCCGCGGCAGACGCCGCGCGCGGCGAAGTGCTGGCCTTTGTCGATGTAGATTGCATCCCACATCCCGATCTGATCGCCGACGTGGCAGCCGCCTGCGACCCTGGGCGCGGGCTGGTGATGGGCGAGGTCGCCTACCTACCGCAAGGCGCCACCGACGCCGGGCTCGATTTCGAGCGGTTCGACCGGATCGGGGTGCGCCATTCAGATCGGCAGGCGCCTCCGCCTGAAGGGCTGCGTGCATGTTCCGATTACCGTTGTTTCTGGTCGCTGAACTTTGCCATGCACCGCGACGACTGGGCACATTCGGGCGGCTTCCATGAAGGCTATTACGGCTATGGCGGCGAAGATACCGATTTCGGACGCGTCCTAGATTCGAAGGGCATCGCCATCTGGTGGATGAAGGGAGCGCGCGTCTATCACCAGTACCACGACCACTACATGCCGCCGATCCACCATGTCGCCTCTGTGGTGCGCAACGCGGAACATTTCGCCTCGCGTTGGGGGCACCGAACCATGGGGCATTGGCTGCACGGGTTCCAACTCATGGGGCTGATCGATAACGCGCCCGAAGGGCTGACCATCCGCCGCGCGCCCGTCGAGTCAGATTTCGCTCTGTGCCGTCAGACTGGCGACATGCCCTATGCCAACACCCGCCGTGTCATCGACCAGCTGGAACGCGCTCTGGAAACCGAAGCGGAGCGGCGGAGGAACGCGGCAAACGCTGCGACGGCACTCACATCCGTAGCGGCGGAATAGCCAATGCGGATCGCAGTCATTGGACATGTCCGGTTTCCCATCGCCCGCCCGTTTATGGGCGGGATGGAATCGCACTGCTGGCACCTGTGCCGGGGCTTACGCGCGCGCGGGCACCATGTCACGCTGTTCGCCGCCGGTGACAGTGACTGGGGTGGGCCTGTCGTTCCGATCCTACCCGAACATTACGACCGCAGCTTTCCCTGGCACCGCTGGAACGGAACGCCCGAGCTGAACGCGCATTTGGACGGCGGCTTTGCTGCGATCCTACCGAAGCTTGTGCAGGGCCGGTTCGATGTGATCCACAACAACGCGCTGCACCGCTTTCCGCCACGCCTTGCCCGACGTGACAGGCTGGCGATGGTCACGTCCTTGCATGTGCCGCCCTTTGATGTGCTGCAACGGGCGGTGGTCGACTCAGGCGCGCCGTGGGCGCGGTTCACCGTATGTTCGGGCTCGCAACTTTCGGCGTGGTGGCCCACGGGCCGGAGGGAAACGGCATCGGTCGTACCTAACGGCATCGACCCAATGTGCTGGCCCTTTCAACCCGAAGGCAACGGAGAAGCAGTGTGGATAGGGCGCATTACTAGGACCAAGGGTCCCCATCTTGCGGTCGAGGCGGCGCGCCGGGCCGGCATCGCGCTGACTCTTTATGGCACTATCGAGGATCGCGGCTATTTCGACCCCAGACTGCGTCCGCTTCTGGGAGGCGATATCCGCTACGGTGGGCATCTCGTGGGCAAGGCGCTGGCCCGCGCCGTGGGCAAGGCGTCTGTGTTAGTGTTCACCCCGCTGTGGGATGAACCCTTCGGCCTTGCCGCGGTCGAGGCCATGAGCTGCGGGCTCCCCGTGGCCGCCACCGACATGGGCGCGGCGCGGGAGGTCATCGGCGAGGCGGGTCGCTTTGCCCCGCCCGACCCCGATGCGCTGGCCGGCGCGATCCAGGAGGCCTGCGCCATTCCCCGCACCTGTGCCCGCGCGCGCGTTGCCGCCTACTTTACCCACGACCGTATGCTGGACGGGTATGAGGCGCAATATTCCCTCGCCCGAGCGGGATTGCCGTCCAATCTGCCGCTTCCAGACTTTCCGCCCCATGCGCTGCCCCCGGCAAACGGAGCGCAAGGTTTGGCCGCCGAACCCGCTCCGCAAAAGAGCCACGCATAAGTGTAACGCCGCATGCGCGCTCGCCACGCGTGCGAGCGTATCATCGTCCCAGTCCACCACATAGTTTCACATACAATGGACGCTCGGGTAGTCCGTTCGCGGAAAGGCGCTACTTCGACCGAGTGCGGCGCGGCATCTTCCTCCGCGCGCGTCATAGGTCATAAACAGCGGTTTGCAGTGGCTATGTACGATATCAAAACGTTCTACGGTTGGCGGCGCCTCAGCACGCCAGCCCAACCCGTTAGCACCGCAACGCAGCGTGAGTCTGCTTCCTCCTGTCAGGGGGGCGGACTTTTGCATCGATAGCCGCGTGCGAAAGGCGTCCGCCCCGGCCTGATGCGCCGATCTAAGATGAATCTATATCCCTCGTGCAGTAGCGCTAGAAGGGTATCGGGTGCGCCATTCGAAGAACCGGCGGCGGGTTTCATATAAACGGCTTACCACCGGTTACGGCGATGGTTGCCCCCGATGTGTAGCTCGATGCCGGATCAGCCAGCATGACGTAGGCCGAAGCTAACTCCGCAGGTTGGGCTGGGCGACCCATGGGGTAGTTTGCACCGAAATTAACTACGCTCTCTGCCGGCAGGGTTGCTGGGATCAACGGAGTCCAGACCGGTCCCGGCGCCACGCAATTTACTCCAATACCGCGCGGCCCCAAAGACTGTGCAAGTCCCGCGGAAAAATTTTGGATCGCGCCCTTGGTGCTAGCATATGCCAGTAGGCTTGGGTTGGGCATGTCAGCATTGACAGAGGCGGTGTTAATGATCGACCCGCCCTCCCACATTAGCGGCACGGCCGCCTTAGACAGGTAAAACATCGAGAAGATGTTCGTGCGGAATGTTGTTTCCTATTCTTCGTCCGGGATATCTTCGAAGGCGTCAAAATGCATCTGGTGCGCAGCATTATTCACCAGTATGTCCAGGCGCCCGAACCGATCTGCGGTGCGAGCAACTATGTCGCGGCAATGTTCCGCAGACTGAATGTCGCCGGGTAACAGCAGAGCCTGCTGCCCAGCTTCCTCAACCAATTCTCGGGTGCGGTCAGCCTCAGCACCTTCGGACAGGTACGACACCGCCACATCTGCCCCCTCTCGCGCGTAGGCCAAGGCAACAGCACGACCGATGCCACTGTCGGCACCCGTGACAAGGGCGGTCAGTCCTGCCAAACGCCCAGTTCCTCGGTAACTGTCTTCGCCGTGATCTGGTACGGGCTGCATATCTTCGGTTTGTCCAGGCAGATTTTGGGGTTGTTCGGGAAAGGGTGGGCGGGGGTGATCCATGGCGAAAATCTCCGGTCCTACGAGCGGAGGTCTCACTTCTCATCACGCTCCCGGCCCGTACGTTCCTGAAAATAACGCGCATCTGCAAATTTCCTCTCGTGTCCGGAAAAGCAGGGGCTCGATTGGGATGGAGGATCGGACTTGACAACGCCAAGGTTCGGCAGCCCTCGGGAGATCTAGGTCCCATTTCGTCGGAGAAACCTGTCCCGCAATAAGGGTCTTAGCGGCTCTAAACGAGAGATAGGACCGTTGTGTCAGACCTCGTCCTCTCACAAATGCGTCCACAGGTTCGCCCTTTGAACTTACTGGTCCAACATTACCGATTGGCGAGTGTCTTGTGGAGACCACTCGCTGCACCTCGATTTTCCAATTGTGGCGTAGAAGGCAGCGCGCCGGCGAGTGTGACGCTGGCGACAAGCGCCGATCTTGGAGAAAGGCCAGGTTGCGGGACTTTGAACCAAGAACGGAGATACCGAGAATCAAATAACGGTGATCGAGCCGGTTGGGAGGCGGTCCGATAGCAATCTCGGCGCGAGATGCTGGCCTTCGCGGCCAAGCGGAAATAGAGGCGAAGGTCGAGGCGCTCACCGGTCCGGGAGGTTCAGCGGAGCGGTTACCGGGACCGCGACTGGGAGACTAGTGCCGAGCGGATCGCCATGGAAATCCCCTCGTTGATAACGGGAGCTAAATATCCGGCTTCCCGGAGCCCCGACGGATGGCCGAAGGAGCGCTACTGACGGTGATCCGGGAGGTAGTCTCCACATGCCCCGTAGGCGATCTGGGATGGCGATGGATGCTGGCAATATGTCGACGGGTCACGTCAATCGCTTCTGTGTGAAATTAACAAGCGAGTGCATGCATTCCTCTCCCGGGCGTTCGAAAGCGCTAGGCCGTACCCTCGTCTCGACGCGCCCCACATGAAAATGCGCAGCAGTGGGCGGTGCCGCGGCCCGACCATGCAGCGGCAAGTGGCTGAACTTCTACAAAACCACTGCCCGCGTTCAACACTCGGCGACGGAACACTGGTTGAGGCCCATGAGGCCCCTAACCTCGAGGCGCAGCGTCATTAGGCAAGCTTAGCAGAGCCGCAAACCTGTCCTGGTGATGGGAGCGACCTCGTAATCAAATTCTTTAGGAACACTGGGTGGACATGATTGTTGAGGAGGTAGAGCCGCCAGCGAAGACCTGAAAATGGCTGCAAGCTCGCCCTCACCAATTTTCCGCACCACGAGAGGAATGCTCGAATGTCAGACGATCGCAAGCTCTACGAGCCGACTGCCGATACTCAGAAATCCGCTGACAACGAATTGATGCCCGCTGAGGTTGGCAACGGCGGTGAGCTTCATCAATCCCCCAGGGACACTGCGCGAATGACCACAGCACAGGGAACGCCGGTATCTGATGACCAGAACACGCTGCGCGGCGGGGAAAAAGGGCCTGCGCTCATGGAAGACTTCCACTTCCGTGAGAAGATTTTTCATTTTGATCACGAACGCATCCCCGAGCGCGTTGTGCATGCACGCGGCTATGGTGCTCACGGATACTTCGAATGCACAGACGCAATCCCTGAGCTAACGCGAGCAAGTCCCTTCCAAGAAAGCGGCAAGAAGACCCCTGTGTTCGTGCGGTTTTCCACCGTTGCCGGGAATAAGGGTTCGTTCGACTTGGCGCGCGACGTACGTGGCTTTGCGGTAAAAATGTATACCGACGAAGGAAACTGGGACCTAGTTGGCAACAACATCCCCGTGTTCTTCATCCAAGACCCGATCAAGTTCCCCGACCTGATCCACTCTGTGAAGGCCGAACCTGATCGTGGCTTCCCTCAGGCCCAATCTGCGCACGACAATTTTTGGGACTTCATCTCGCTGATGCCCGAGTCGATGCATATGATCATGTGGGTGATGTCCGACCGAGCCATTCCGCGCTCCTTCCGTTTTATGGAAGGCTTCGGAGTTCACACATTCCGCTTTGTAAACGCGGCCGGGGAGAGCCATTTCGTAAAATTCCACTGGAAGCCCAAGCTCGGTTTGCAGTCGGTGGTCTGGGATGAAGCTGTAAAAATCAACGGTGCCGACCCTGATTTCCACCGGCGCGATCTTTGGGACGCGATCCAGAACGGAGATTTCCCGGAGTGGGAACTGGGGGTTCAGGTCTTTGACGAAGAGTTCGCCAACCGTTTTGATTTCGACGTGCTCGATGCTACCAAGCTAATCCCGGCGGAAGACTGTCCGATCCGCATCGTCGGCCGGATGGTACTCGACCGAACAGTCGACAACTTCTTTGCTGAAACCGAGCAGGTAGCTTTCTGCACTCAGAACATCGTGCCCGGGATCGATTTCACCAATGACCCACTCCTGCAAGGCCGCAACTTCAGCTATCTCGACACCCAGACGAAACGTCTTGGTGGGCCGAATTTCACCCACATTCCGATCAACGCGCCTAGGTGTCCGATGCACCACTTCCAGCAGGATGGGCACATGGCGATGCAAAATCCCTCGGGCCGAGCGAACTATGAGCCGAACAGCTGGGCGAAGGGTGGGCCGCGCGCCGATGCCAAAGGCGGCTTCACGACCTACCCCGAAGAACTTGAGGGCACGAAGCGGCGTCTTCGGCCGGAGAGTTATGCTGACCATTACAGCCAGGCACGGCAATTCTACATAAGCCAAACGCCGGTGGAGCAGGATCACATCGCGAATGGGCTCACCTTCGAACTCTCGAAATGCGTCGTGGAGGACATTCGTCTGCGCATCCTGGCCCATCTCCGGGTGATCAATGAGGATCTTGCTGGCAAGGTAGCGGACGGTCTCGGGCACGATCTGCCAGAGCCTGCAAAGCCGGCCCGCGAGCCCGTTGATCTCAAGGCGTCGAACAAGCTGTCGATACTCAAGAACGGGCCTGACAGCTTCAAAGGGCGGAAGTTGGGAATCTTGGTGAGTGACGGCATGGACCGAGCGATCTACGATGCGCTTGTTGATGCGGTCGAGGCCGAAGGCGGCATCGTCGAGGTCATAGCTCCGAAAGTGGGGGGCGTGAAGACCTCCGAGGGAGACATGCTGCCGGCGAACCAAAAAATTGATGGGGGGCCCTCGGTACTCTACGATGCTGTCGCAATCGTGGTCAGCGATGAGGGTGCACGGGAACTGGCCGGAATGCTGCCGGGCAAGCAGTTCGTCGCAGATGCTTATGGCCACTGCAAGTTCATCGCCCTCACGCCTGAAGCTGCTCCACTTTTCGAGGCGGCAGGCGTGAACTCCGGAGCGGAGGGCGTGATGACGCTGAAGAAGCCTGCAGCAGCTGCCGACTTCCTAGAGGCCTGCCATGCTGTTCGCGTCTGGGACCGTAAACGCTGAGTGAACGGCCTCGCAGTCGGTAAGGCTGCGGGGCTTCTCTCATTCCTGGCGGGTGAGCGACGAATGGATGAAACCAATTCGGTTCCTTACTCTTTGATCCATTTCATCAGAACGAGCGCCCCATGGCCTCGCGCGCAGCCTGGAGAGGGAAATCGCGGCTTTCGCTGGTTTCACTGCCTGTAAAAATTCGTTCGCCAACAAGGTCGAGACCTTGGGTCGGTTTCCAGCTAATACATGGCCCCAGCGGTAAGCCGCTTCGATACCCAAAGACTGTGGCAGCGTCGGCCCCGTTTAGAAAAAAGACATTCTTTAGAGCTATGATTATGGAGACGACGAGTATTCCCTGCTGTGGCTGATTGGCCCCAACTGGACGGTGCCTGACTTCAGCACCCTGTCCCAGCGCCAGAAGACCCTAGCCGTGAAAATCCCGTATCGCGCCTCCAAGGGGCCGCTGCACCTGCTGATCCCCTCTCGGGACATTGCTCCGCAGTGCCCTGCCGGGCAGCGGACAGCACAGGCATCACGGTCTAGGGCGAAGGCGAATGGCACGCCCGCAAGCATAGCGGTCCCAAACGGCGCGTCTGGCGCGAAATCCATCTCCGGCTTGATGAGGAAACACTGGAGGTCCGCGCTGTCGAGATCACCGGGAGCCACATCGGTGCTGCCCTGGTGCTACCTGAGCTGCTCGGCCAGATCACGGCGGACGAGCGGATCGGCAGCGTCACCGCCGACCGTGGCGCCCATGTCGTCATCCCGCCGCGCAAGAACGCGAAGTCTTGGAAGACCCTCACCGCCGAGACCGTGGCGCGAAACGAGGCCCTGCGCCCTTCGAAATACCTGGGCCGCGCGCTGTGGCGACGATGGAGCGGATACCACCGCCAAAGCAGCGTCGAGGCAAAGATGCACTGTGTGAAGTTGCTGGGGCAGCGCCTTATGGCGCGGGACTTCGACCGTCAGGTCGCCGAACTCCAGGTGCGCATCGCCGTTTTTATCCGATGCACCGCCCACGGCATACCCGTCACGGAAGCTGTGTAATAAGTCCATCTGGGAAAGGGGAACCTGGCCATCACACGGTTTGTGCAACAGGGACACAACAAGGGGATACGCGCCTGCATCCCAGGGCGAAAGAAACACAAGAAGCCGGTCAAGTACGACAAACGCCGATACAAGCGCCTCAATCGCGTCGGGATCATGTTCGGAACACTCAAGGACTGGAGGCGTATGGCCACCCGATATGACCGATGCCTAAATGTCTTCCTTTCGGCCATCGTCCTCGCGGTCCTCGTCATGAATCCTACCCCCAAATGACAGTGAATTTCATCACCTTTCAGAAAGTTTGTGAAACTTTGTCTCTGGCAGATTGGAGATATTGCCGGCCCCGTCTCGGGGCCGGCAATCTTACTAGGCGGTCAGCGCTGAACTTCCACCGTCGTCCTTCCAGCGCCGCCAAGCTGGGAACGCAAGAGCGATCAGGCCGAGCGCCAGATGGGCGAGCGAGACTGCTAAGGTGAAACCGTCAATGAGCACCCATGGACTAATGCCCGCCCAAATACCTGTTACCACTCGCGCCCAGTCGAGCCCTTCATGTTGCCGCCAAAGTGCAATTGCGGAAAGCACTACGATCAGCCCGCCCGTCAGCAGGGCGCTCCAGAAGGCAATATCGGTCAATGTGACGACGAAGGGCAACCCAGCGAGGGTGAGGCCCGCGAGAAGGCTGATGCCGTCGCCAAGCTTGTCATAGTTCGTGGTCGAAGTCTTGCTCATGGTGTGACCTCCTTTCTGTCAACCAAGGTTTCAATGCGGCCGAGCCAGCCGCCTGCACGCCGGCGCAGGCAAGAAATGACGTAATTCCTCCTGCGAAATCCCGCCGGTCGCGATTTCTTCCAACGCAACCTCTTCGGCAGCTTGCCGTTGGGGTTCGACCCGCGGTTCCGCCCCGGCCTTCAGCGCCCGGCTGCGGGCGCTGAAGGCGAGGACCAGAGCGAAACGATCGGGCACCGCCTGCTGGGCATCAATTGCAACGAAGGGATTCATGCCGCCCTCCCTTCCTCAACGGACGTATACATGCCGTCGACGGCCACCGCCGCTTCAAGCGCCAACAGCGCTCGTTCAACCTCGGCAAGCTGCGATTCACGCTGGTTTTCCGGCATGCCTTCGGTGCTGGCGACATCGTGAAGATATTCCGTGTAGGCCCAGTTCATCAGGATAGAACGGCGAGCCGCCAACGACAGGCTGGCGTCCGAAGCAACCTCGATGGGAGAACGCCCATCATCGCCGCTTTTCGGATCGCCCCGCCGTTTTGCGCCAGCCATCGCGTCGCGATAGGTTTGCCGCATCTCCGACAGTCCGAGCCGAGAGAGCGTGGCATCGGACCACAGCACGGCCTGCCTGTGCCGTGCCCGGGCGGCACCGCGCGCGGCTTCGCCTGCCGGCAGATGCACCTCGTAAGCCACCCCCAGACGCCTTGCATGGCGAATGGCGGCTTCCAGCGTTGGACAGCTCAGCTCGATCTGCTGGATCGTGTCGTCGCCACCGGTTCAGCCCATCAAAGGCTCGAGCCAAGGATCGGTCTGGCGCGGAAAGCTCATCTTCCATGTCTTCGTACGCGCTCGCCCCGAGGTCATCGCCGATTTCGACGGCTTCCAGATCCGGGCGACCGCATCGTCCGGCAGATGAGAGTCCCAGTCTGGTCGCGAACCGGCCTGACTCGGGATGGGTGAAACATGTGATTGTCCTGTGAAATCTCCGCTGATCACGTTCATCTCTTAGCCTCCAGATTGCATGAAGGGCGTCCGGCCGCCACCCGAGCGGCCGGATCGTCCCGTTCTGGGCCCAAGGTGGTTCAGGCCGCGACCGGTTCCGGCTCTGGAGCTGTCTCAAGCTGCCTGGCCTCGAGACCCTCGGTCACCTCAGGCGACGCGATCTCGATCCGGCGCGGTTTGAGTTCCTCGGGGACCTCGCGTTTGAGCTGGACGATCAGCAGGCCGTTCGACAGCGTAGCCCCTTCGACCCGGACGTGATCAGCCAATTCGAACCGACGTTCAAACGACCGACCGGCGATGCCGCGATAAAGATAACTGGCACCGTCGTCACCATCGGGCATTTCCTTAACGCCTGACACGATCAGCATGTTCTTGTCTTGGGTCAGGGTCAGATCGTCTTCGGCAAAGCCCGCAACCGCCATGTCAATGCGATAGTCGTCCTCACCGGCCTTGACGATGTCGTAGGGCGGCCAGTTGTCGAGCGTTTCCACCCGACGGGCGGCCTCAAGCGCGTCGAGCATACGGTCGAAACCGATATTCGAACGAAACAGAGGTGCAAAATCAAGTCTCGTTGCCATAGCCACATCCTCCTTTGAGCAACATGGGTACAGACGTCGGAAGCACCGCAAGAACGGCGTCCCGCCTTGTCACCGACCCCCATCTGGGCGATCAGCATAAACTTATTTGGAACAGCACCTTACGGTTTCAAGAGGGTACTCAAAACTTTTATTTGCGAACAGAAATTCTATATTTCACGCACTTCCTTGTGTGCCCGCCATCGAGGCACATTGGTGGAACGTCCCCTCTTTGCCACCGACACCACCGGTAACCGCATTATTGCGGAATCGGGGCTTGTGAGCGCCCTTCTGCTCAGCGGACCACTGAGTGGAAATCAACAGCTTGAGCCGATGATCGCGTAGGGCCGGAGCGATGCCCTAGTCTTTTTCGGTCCGCTTTCCCCGCTCCTGGTTAGCCTGGATGTCCAAAGCCTGCTGCGGCTCTCGCTGATTCCTCACGTGTGTCAGAGCTCGATCCCGAAGGCCAGCTCGTCTGCGGCCTTCGGGGCGAACAGCGCGATGATGTCCTCCGCCTCGCTTCGGATGGCCTCATTCTCCGACAACTCTGAAATTTCTTCGTGCGTCGTTGGTCGCGCCTCAACGATCCTCACGATCTCAATTTCTCTAACCCGACCGGCATCGATATTTTCAGAGAGCCGCTCCCTCAGCGTGACAAATTTCTCCTGTAGTCCTGCTGGAAGGCGATCGCGCTGCCCTTCAGACAAAGCAACGTACTCTTCGACCTCAATCGTGGGTGCGATCTCATGCCAATTTCCTGACAGCATGATTTCTGCCGTATCGGACAGAAGCGCTCGCCGGCCGTGAAGTGTGACCTTGAGGGCCCCATAGCGCTCGGGGCGGATCGCCATGTAGCCGCTACCGATAAGCTGCCGAATGATCGACTTCCACGTGTCCTGCGGCAGCGAACGCCCTGCACCATCGCATTGCAGGGCGTTGGACCGATCCTGGTCATCCATCCCCGGCTCAGGCGAAAGCATCCTTGCGAGCGTGGAGGTACCATATCGTTCATCAGTCTCGATCGCTGCCCGGAACACCGTCAGTGCTTGTTCTCGCCCGTTTCTTGTAAGCGGAGGTCTCCGGCAATTATCGCACTTGCCGCAGGGCTGCGTGTCGACCTCGCCGAAGTAGGCTAGCAAGGGCTTCATGCGGCAACTCGGCGTCTCAATCATCGAGATCACGCTCTCCAGCTTGGAGCGCAAAACCGCGCGGCGGTCATCATCCATCTCTCTATTGGCTTCGATCTTCTGGCGCTGCTTCCCGAGAGCCTTCTTCTCAAACAGCATCAAGGCCGAAGCAGGCTTGCCATCACGGCCTGCCCGCCCGATCTCCTGGTAGTACCCCTCCAAGGTAGACGGCGGCTCCAGGTGCACGACAAAGCGAACGTCGCCCCTATCGATCCCCATCCCGAAAGCAATCGTAGCAACAACGATAATTTCCTCTTCCTCGAGGAACCTCTCCTGAGCTCTTTCACGGTCTTCTGAGGACATGCCGGCATGATAGCCTACAGCGTTCAATCCCTTCCGTGTCAGTTCCAGAACAGTCTCGTCGACACCCTTTCTACTCGCGCGATAGATGATGCCAGCCTGTCCACTGTGCGATTTGAGGAACTTGTGAAGGTGAGGCAGGACTTCGCCCTCAACCTTCCGGATCTCCACGGACAAATTTTCCCTCTGGAAGCTCGACTGAAACCAGCGTGCGCCCTCCAACCCCAAAGAAGCAACGATGTCGTTCTGTGTTGTGGGGTCCGCGGTCGCCGTCAGCGCAATCTTCGGAGTTCCCTCGAACGCTTCCAAGACACAGCCCACCTCCCGGTATGCACTCCTGAAATCGTGCCCCCATTGAGAGACACAGTGCGCCTCATCGATCGCGAAGAGAGCTACCTTCACGCTTCGAAGGAACTCTTGAAAGCGAGGCAGTTGGAGCCTTTCTGGCGCCACGTAAAGGAAATCCACCTCCCCTGCACGAATACCCGACAGAATATCCCGGTGAGTGGCCGCAGACTGTGAACTGGAGATGTACTCTGCACGCACGCCCCGCCCCCTAAGGGCGTCGACCTGATCCTTCATCAGAGCGACCAAAGGAGAAACCACAACAGCAACCCCTTCACGGATGAGGCCGGGAACCTGGTAGCACAAGGACTTACCGCCGCCCGTCGGCATGAGCACGAACACGTTCTCCCCCGAGACGACAGCGTCGACAATCTCCTGTTGGTTCAGACGGAATCCATCATACCCGAAGACCTTCTTGAGTACTCCTAAGGGAGTTCCAGTGCTTTCCTTAAGGTCGTTACCCATGTTCATGTAGCCTCATTAGCGATTTGCGAAGGAAAATAGCACGCAGTGCCTTTCGCACTTCCTTCTCGGTGACGCCAAAGAGAAGCACTTTCCTTATGCACGACAACCCTAACAAGATCAAAAAAGGAATGAAAGGAGAACATACAAAGAACAAACTAGCATGCGGCGGCAGGCATGGAAAAAGACTCTGAATTTTGCTCTATAAAATGGATAAATTCTTGACGAAACACTCTGAAAAGTCACATAAAGGGCCATCAACGACCCCGTTAACTCCCAAATTGATGGAGTATCCCCCAAATGGCATCCGAAGATACCCAGTGGTTTAAGATAGCCGAGGCTTTTGCGTCCAAAGAGTCATCCAGCGCAGACGATGTTGTAAAACTCCTTCGCGAGATGAAGACTCTAATGGGAACAGAAGCACCCGCCTCCACCACGTCTCCGGTCGAAGAAGCGCCGGCCCCCGCTCCGGCCCCGGAACAAACCGCACCGGCTGTTGAGCCTCAGAGTGCCCCCGAAGAGACTGCCCGCGCCGCAGACCTCTTTGAAGAGGCAACCAACACGGCTCCGGTCGCAACCGAGACCTCGGCTCCCAAAAAGCGCCGCGCACCCCGCAAGCCAAAGGCAGAGACCGCTCCCGAGGCAACTCAGCCCGTAGAAGAGGCTCCTAAAACAAGGAATAAGCGTTCGACAACCAAGGCTGAGGCCACTGTTGAGAACGTGCAGCCCGCGGTCCTCGAAGAAGAAGAGCCCGAAGTCCAAGGGACTGATGAAGTCCAGGTCGAAATGCCGGATGGCCCGCCGGCGCTCCCGATCGAAGATGCCCTCACAGACGACGAGATCTTCTGTCTCGAGTGCGGCCGCGGCATGAAAATGCTCAAGCGTCACCTGGGTTCGGCCCACAACCTGACACCCGAGCAGTACCGCAAGCGCTGGGACCTCCCGGACGACTATCCCGTCACTGCACCGAACTACTCCGAGTCCAAATCGGACTACGCGAAGAACATCAAGTTCGGTCAGAAGGACTCCAAGTATGCGCCCAAGCGTCGAGGCCGCAAGAAGAAGAACGCTGCCTGACCTTAGGGTTGTTTGAATGCGATCGCCGGGCCAATGGTCCGGCGATTTTCTTTTTGAGCCTCGTGTTGGCTCCATTTTAACGGCGATGTGCTTGGTTGCAGGAAAGAACTGCGGAGCCAAGCATGCAAACCAAGACAACCCTATTCACCCTCCTGCTTTGCGGCGTTGCTGCCTGTGGGGCTGACGATCAACGCCCGGGGTACCTTACCTCCGACAGCGTCACCCCCTTCCCCACTGAGATCGCGGAAGACAAAGCAGCAAGCGACATCGATGCGTTTGAACGCGGAACGGCCTATCACCATGGCCTCGGCGCGCCCATGAACCATGAAATCGCTGAGAACTACTACCGTCAGGCGATAAAGTCTGAAAATGACACCCGCGCCATGAATGAGCTGGCGGTCCTCCTGCTCACCGAAGACACTCGCAAGGCCAGAACGGACGAAGCC
This sequence comes from Salipiger sp. ABF4_146, assembly GCF_056161345.1. Lineage (NCBI taxonomy): Bacteria > Pseudomonadati > Pseudomonadota > Alphaproteobacteria > Rhodobacterales > Roseobacteraceae > Salipiger > Salipiger sp. ABF4_146. The sequence continues at coordinate 54,070 of NZ_JBSWYX010000018.1, forward strand.
TTCGATCTTTTCGTGCAGGGGGCGCGGGCCGGTAATTCGTCTGCTCGCTTCAACCTCGGGCTGGCCTACTACTACGGCTTCTCTGGAGTCGCGCGCGAGCCGTCACGCGGTCTCGACTTCATCGCGACTGCCGCGAACCAGGGGAATGCACGCGCACAGAGCTTCATGACCAACTACGTCGCCATGGCTGCAAAGTCAGAAGCCCAGCGCCATGCCGCGGTTGGTGAGCTCCTGAACAACTGGGCTAACGAGGGTGATGTAATCTACTGGGAGATCGCATCCATGGGGAGCGATTACAGCTCTCTCTGGCAAAGGTTCTTCAACACGCCACTCGCAGACAAGTCGGCGATGCTGTCAGATGTTCTCGCGGTGGAAAGTGGCTGCGCGTCCTGCACCTCCAGTGACGTCGCCGTCGTCGCTCGCAAGCTTAACGAGGTGGAGAGCTGGCGCGAAGACGCATCTGAGGGAGATCGAACTGCTCAGTTCAACCTTGGGCTCGCATACCTCCAGGGCAACGGAGTTCCCCGCAACCTTGAAGAAGGCGCTCGGAATGTCATCCAGTCTGCAGAGGCAGGCTACGTTCCCTCTCAGTATCTGCTTGGGAAACTCTACCTTGAGGGGCGCGGTATCGAGCGCAATCCTTCTATGGCGTATGCCTGGTTCAACATCGCAGCCTCCAGTGAGACTGGCTACCGAGAAGAGACCTGGGCCCGTGCCATGCGAGATTGGGTAACTTCGTACCTGCCGACCGAGAACGTGAAGGCTGGTCAGAGCTGGTCCACGAACTGGCTTATGACCAGCGGAGGCAACGGCTGACCATGCACCGGCCTCTCTTGAGGATCGCGGCCTTCGTTGCCGCCACACTAGCCCCGTCGGCCACCATTGCCGATGGGGCTAAGGCGTTTGCAGACTTCATCGCCTCTGCACGCCCTTTCGTGGCCCAATGTAGCCGGGAACGGGCGGCAATCGACCTCACCCTCGGAAACCTGGCCAACGTAAGTTTCCCCGACACTGGAAAGTTCGTTCTCGTCAACATCGCCGCCGGAACTCTGGTCGCTTACGAGGACGGCCTGCCTCTGAAAGAGATGAAGGCTATCGTCGGAAAAGCATCACACGAGACCCCCCAACACGAGACCCAGATCACCTCAGTTCGGATCAACCCGACCTGGACTGTGCCGTGGTCTATCGTACGCGAGGAGCAATGGCTCGACCGTCTGCGCACCGAACCAGAATTCTTCCGCCGGAACCGGTTCGAAATCCGGGACGCCGCGGGCGAGCTCATGACCATTGCCGAGGCCGGGAAAGCACCGCAGAGGGTTGCGAAGTTTATTCAGTCTCCGGGACGATACAACGCGCTGGGCGAGTACCGCTTCAACATAGGAAGCTCCCAAGCGATCTACCTGCATGACACCAGGAACCGCGAGAACTTCTATGATGGAAGTCCGATCACCCTCTCGCACGGCTGCGTTCGCCTCGAAAACCCAAGGTGGTTCGCATCTTGGCTGCTCGGCAAGTCGGAGAAGACGATTGGGGCTATGGCCCGCGATGGTTGGACACGGGACATCCCGGTTCCAGGAGATGTTCCGATCGTGATGGGCTACTACACCGCCTGGCCGAACAGCGCCGGCGAAGTGGTCCTTTTCGACGACATATACCAGAAGGAAAGGGCGACTTGCCAATCTACCATGACAGGAAACCTTTGAAGGCTCTATCATGACGACCATCCGAAAATGCTTCCGCGCCCTGGGACTGATGATCGACGGGCTCTCCATCACCTTCGCTGGCATCGTAGCCTTCCTGTCCGCGCATATGGCCGCCTACTGTCTATGGCAGATACGGGACGCGTGGATGGAACTGGCCTTCCCGACGGCCCACTGGGACAAATACGAGATCGTTCTGGCCTGGGTTCAGGGCGCTCTTGTGACAGGACAAGGCATGCTCATTCTCAAAACCTGGGCCACAGCCGGCGCGCTGGGGTTTTTCGCCCTGGTCACCGTTCTTGCGGGGCACGACGCCCTACTGAAGGCCAGAAGCCGAATGGGCTAAAGCTCGCTTATGCCTCCTTTTCGTATCTGGCATCGGAAGCAATAGTCAGGGTACCCTGAAGTCCTCGAAAAATCGGAATCGAAGGTCTGCACGTGCCCCGAACTCTACCTGCCTGCGCCTTCTGCGTCCTGCTCTCTCTGGCTGCGATGAACGCCTCGGCCGGAGACCCGCCCCCTGACTGGCTGCCTGAGGTCCTCGTGCTCCCTCAGGACGCAGAGGTTGTCACGACGCGAGCTATCGGATCGTCGATGCGATTGCTACGCTTAGAGACGCAAGCTAAACCCGAGACAATCCTAGCCGCGTGGCGGAAACACCTTATAGACAACGGATACGCCGTTCGCGAACCGAACGCCGCGTTGGGAGCCCTGCAGCTGTCTTTCTCAGGATACGGCATCGAGAATGCCCAGGTGTCGGTGCCGCCCCGCGGTCAACAGAGGCGGACCCTCATTGAGATCGATGCGACACTGGACAACTAGCTATCGGAAAGTTTGAGGCACTGCCTCACGCGCCGCCTGTAAATCTGCGCCGTCATCTGCCCGCCCCTTCTCGATGTTGTCTGCCACGACCTGAAGGTGATCAGCAGCCATTGAGAGAACGTGAGCGATGTCGCACCCGATGGCATTGGCGGCAACTTGGGCGTTCATCTCGAGCCGCTTGCGCGCAATGCGCACGAATGGATGCATGGCTGAGGACTCACACGAACAGGCCAAGATCGAGCTCTCCCTGCTTTTTTTCACTCTTCGCCATATCGAATGTTCTCATCTCAGCAATACACTCGTCGATGACCTCAATCTCCTCGCGGAACTCTTGGCGAAGATTCTTGAGCATCTCAGCACACTCCTCCCTCAGGACCGGGTCTTCCACCTTCTCAAGTTCCCTCTCTGCAATAGCGATCGTCTGAACCGTCCCGCTGTCATCGCTATCGTTGAGGCGGATTGCGTACTGCTCTCGCAGCGCCAGGAGGTGTTCTTCCTGAACTAACTCCTCGGGGGCATGCAGGGCGACCAGCCGGCCGGCAAAGTCCTTCAACCTCGGGTCCGTGAGCTTTTCAATCTGCTGGAGCCGACGATCCCACTCCTCCTCTCGAGAAATGATCCTGCACCGGTTTCGGTCCTCGTTGCTGACGAACTTATTGTAGATCTCGGACTCGCGGGCAACCTTTCGGCCAGAGAACTTCTGGCGCCCGTCTGCCTCCATTATGGAGGCCACCTCTTGGAACTTCTTCACGATGTCTGGCCGCCGAATGTGCTCGGCGCGACGCTCCAAGGTGTCAAAATCGCACCGGTAGCGCATCTCAGTCAGACGCATGCGCAGGCTTCTATCGTGCCGGTCCACGAGTACAGGACATGCATTGTGCTTAATGATACGAAAAGGACCGTCGCCCTTGTAAAGGTTTTCAGCGATCTCTTCGGCCGACATGTGCATCCACTCTCTTGGATGAATAGCCAGGTCGACACCAACTGTCTTGTAGCCACTGTTTCCGACCTTCGCCATCGGAGCGAATGGCGTAACCTCTGGCGCACCAAAGTGCGAAAATTCGAAAAGGAAGTCTCCGCCGGTCATGTGTTTCTGGATAAGGCTGCCAACATACTTCTTGTTGGAGAGGTCCACGAACTGCTGGAACACGGACGGGGCGGCCCGCACAAAGATGACAAGCAGATCCTTGGTCATCAGCGTGTCTGCCTCAGCATCGTGGGCATTTTCAGAAATCATCCCGTTGGCGATCATCACATCTGATAGGCGCCAACTTACAGAACCGTCATCCTTCGTCCCCGGTTTGATGATCCCCGGGCGGATAAAATCCAGGTACTGAAACGCAGGATACAAATCGAGACGCCGCACATCCTTACCCGTGGTAAGGTACGTGTCCTGCAGATTGCGAAATAGAAAGTATCTCAGGAGCCGCTCATCGTAGGAAAGGATGTTGTAGCCGAAGATGACCGTCTTTTGTCCGTCAGCTGCGGAGCGCGTTCCAACAGTCTTGCTGACCTCCTTAGCAGCCTCATATTCGGTGATACGATCCGAGGACGTAAGATCAGAAGGCCGAAGTCCAGTGACCTCAAGTGCTTTGGGGCCCGGCACCGCATAAGGAGTTCTCGCAATCTTGAGGTTGATTGTCTTGACCACATCCAAGTTTTGGTCGAGCTTAACGAAAGCCGCCTGCATTGGCTGGTCAGTGTCACAAAATAGACCTAGAGCCTCGAAGTGGTAACCAATATAGTTAAATGCGGGCAGAGAAGGCTTCTTCGGCGCTCTTCTGCCCATCAGTTTGATTGCCATAAGATGTAGTTCCGTTGGGCTCTAAGTATGATAAAGCGCTACACTACATCTCTTACGAGAACGTTAACCGCAGGGTGAAACCGTCGAATGAGACCTCAGTTCAAATCTCAGGGCCAGTTTAGTGTCGTACGCAAGAAGACCAAAAGCGTTCAGCAAGGCTATCAAGAGTTTGACCAGAAAAGCGTATTTGACACGACAGAACCCTCCCAGGGTAACGTGTTGGCGTCGGTCATAAGCACTGGTGACGTTCCGGTCATGAAAGTGAGATCAGATGCATTTGGAGCAGGCTCCAAAGAGGTAACTGTGCGCTTTCGAAGCGAAGAAGCCGCTAAGAAGTCTGCACCAGCCGAAGACGTGTACTCCTCATTCGCGATCAAGCCCGCTTGCCACGGGGAAGTTCCCAGAATTGCCGACAGCCTCCACCCCGGCGATCTGGTAGAGCTTCAGGGCGTGATCGTCGATCAGTTTGAGCAGTCAGAGGTCTTCCCATGGAATGCGAAAACGGTTGTTCCGGCGGCTGAGACCAGAACAACCGTCGCTATGTCAGAAGCCCTCTGCAGCATCTTGTACTCTGCGAACCCGAAGGACGATGCGAAAAAAGACTTTCGCATCGCGATCGCCTCCCCTGCCGAAGCGCAAGAGGTCACAGACGTCTTGGGCGATCTAACGCGACTGAAAGAGTATCTCGGTTTCAAGCATGGGGCCGTGAACGGCTTCGTCATCCGCGGCACGCGCAAGGTCGGCGGCCGAGAGCTCAAAGGCGCTGCATGCTACCGGACTCTGCAAGACGACGAGAAAGGCCTCAGTGACGAAGCTGTCATCCTGAATTTCCTGAAAGCGAAAAGCCAGGTTTTTGCGCCGTACATGTCTGCAAAGAATCCCTGGGAAATCATACCGCTTCACATGGTAAACGTGCTCAATAGCGCTGCTCACCGCCTCGAGAGCCTCACGAAGCGGTATAGCTTCATGGCTCAGGCAGATGGCTCTCATCAGGAAATGGAGTTTGGACACGCGAATGTGGTCCTGGACTTCAGAAGTGGTTCTCGGCGCCCTGTCTGCCGACATTTCAACCTTTGCCGCCAGAAGCCAATCCGAATAGACACAGGCCTCCCAACGCGCGCACGCCCAAGGAAACTAAAGACTAACGAAGAGTCTGAGAGCTCAAAGATCACCAAGCTCTTCGGTTAACGGTCAGGAAAGCGATGTCCGCCACCTTGCGGGACAAAGGTGGACGACATGGCAGACGACAAGAAACAACCAATTATCGTAAAGAAGGTCATCGAAGAAGGCGGCCACGGGCACCATGGCGGGGCGTGGAAAGTGGCTTACGCCGATTTCATGACGGCCATGATGGCCTTCTTCCTGCTTCTCTGGATCCTTGCTTCCTCAGAGGAAGAGGAGCTCAAAGGACTTGCGGACTACTTTACTCCCACGATGAGCACCGCAAATGGCGCTGGGGGAGATGGAGCTCTAGACGGCGACACCATTGGGCCCCCGGGGACTCTCAACTCGTCGAACTCCCCCATGAGCACTGTGGCCATGCCACAGTTCGGCCAGCAAGACCCAATGGGCGCGTCTTCGGCCGGCATTACGGAAACCATCGTTGAATACGAAGAGGTACCCACTGAGGGCGAGCCATCTGATGAAGCCATGCAAATGCAGGGCGAGCTCGAGGAAGCGCTGCTAGAAAAGGATGAGCAGAGCTTCAAGAACCTCGAGGAAGAGATCGTCCAAGCGATGAATGAGGTTCCCGATCTCAAGCCGCTTATCCCGAATGTCATCTTTGATGAAACCGAAGAGGGTTTGCGCATTCAAATCATAGACCAGAATGGCCAATCCATGTTTGCCAGCGGTAGCGCGGCAGTGGGTGAACGCACGAAGTCTCTCTTGAAGCTGATTGGTGCCGCGATCGCCAAGCTTCCCAATGACATCCTGATATCGGGACATACTGACGCAGTGCCCTTCGGAAATGAGGGCGCCGAAACCGGCTATGGCAACTGGGAACTCTTCTCGGATCGAGCGAATGCCACCCGCAGGGTATTCATCAACTCAGGCATCACGTCAGATCGCGTCGTACGGGTCTCCGGCCTGGCCGATACCGACCCCTTTGACGAGGAGAACCCCGAGGCTCCAACGAACCGACGCATCAGCGTGGTCCTTGGTTATTCCCAGGCTCCCACTCCTCAAGAGATTGATGAGGCCTTGGCGCCCAGCACCAGTCCGGAGAGCGAAGAGCCTAGGGCCGGCGCAGGTAGCACTGACGATAGTAGTCGTGAGAGTTCCGCTCGTGAGACGCCCGTGGGTAGCGGCGCTGGCCGGCAGGGCGAGACCATCGGTCTCGAAGGCCTGAGAGAACTCGCCGAATGACCTAGGCCTATTTTCCGAAAGGTTTAGGCTTTCTCGGCTACAGGTCGTTGCATTGGAGAATGCGAAAGCCGCCCCGCTCCCAGGGGCCTACAGAAGCTTGCGCGCCCCTACGGTTTTCCCCTTGAGAGGGCGCGATCCGCCCTCCCGAGCAGTATCGCACGGACGAGGATAGAAGTCGCCAGGTACAAGAGTGCTAGAATTCTATCTCGTCCTGCGGTGACTTAGAGACAAGACGGATGTCCTCAGGTTTAATCTGGATCGTACTCCGGCCCATGTATTCGTTGATCTCGATCTTGCCGTAGAGATCCACCCGAGCGCCTTTAGCCTTGAGCATAGCATCCCCGAGAGGCGTGCCGACCGCGCTGAACATGATGAAGTCGACGTCTCCGGCTTCTCCCGTGATCCTTCCCTTCACATGCTTCTCGCCCACCTTCTTTACGAAGAGCAGAACGCCATCGGTCACGACCACTCGAGGCCGACTGTTGTTGGCTCCGAAAGGCGCCAGAAGGTCGAGACTCTGCACGAGTTTCTTCGACATGGACCCGCACTTGACCTCGAGGTCGGCCATGAGCGGCGGGCGCTCGATCGACTCCCCAGCTGAATTCATAGCCGCGCGAAATTCGGGGAGCTTTTCAGGATCGATGGTCACCCCGGCCGCCATCTCGTGTCCGCCCCCCTTGATCAGAATTCCATCCGCGGCCGCTTTCTTGATGGGGCGCCCGACATCGAACCCCTCGATGGACCGCGCGGAGCCTTTGCCGCCCTGCCCGATCACGATCGATGGGCAGTCGAAGGCTTCTGTGATCCGCGACGACACGATCCCCACGACCCCCGGGTGCCAGTCCTCTCCGTAGCACACGATGACGTTGTCGCCCTTGAAGGTCTCTGCCTGCTCAAAGGCATCGTTTTCCATAGCCCTCTGCTTCGCCTTCCGCTCCTTGTTGGTCTCGAAGAGGTACTGCGCGCGCTCGAGGCATTCGTTTTCGTCCTTGCAGGTCAGCAACGCGGTCCCGAGACGAGTATCGTCGATGCGTCCACCCGCGTTGATGCAGGGGCCGAAAATGAAACCGCAGGTATGCTCTGAAAACTGCGCTGGATCGATCTCATTGCACTCAGCAAGCGCCATGAGGCCCATGTTCTTGTCCATGTGCTTGAGGCCGAGCTTTACGAGTGCCCTGTTGAAGCCGACCAGGGGCACCACGTCGGCGACTGTGCCGAAACAGGCGAGCCCCATGAGGGCATGCATCGGGTATTCCTCGCGCTTCTCGAAGAAGCCAGCTTCCCGTAGCGCCCTTTGAAGTCCCACGACATAGAGAAACGCGAGGCCAGCCGTGCACAGATAGCTGTAGTCACCGGTCTCATCACCGCGGTTGGGGTTCACCAGAATACCGGCAGGATGCTTTTCATCCGACAGGTGGTGGTCGAGCGTGATGATATCCATCCCAAGCTCAGCAGCCTTAGCCAAGGGCTCAAACGCGACCGTACCGCAGTCAGCGAAGATGATCAGATCGGGATTGTTCTCCTCCGCAATCCTCTCGATCGCCGGCACGTTGGGGCCATACCCCTCTGAAAGCCTTTGTGGGATGTAATAGCTCACTTCACACCCCATCTCCTCCAAGTATAGAAGCAGGATAGACGAGGATGTCGCCCCGTCGACGTCATAGTCGCCAAAGACACAGACCTTCTGCTTCTCCTGCACAGCTGTGACGCCACGCGCGATCGCTTTGTCCATATCCTTGAGAAGCAACGGGTCCGGCATGGAGCCCTTGAGGGTGGGTTTGAAGAACTCCTGCAGATCTTCGATGCCACGGGACATCGCGATCGAGACCACTTCGCTAGGGATTCCTGCAAGTTTACCTTCTACAGGCTCAGCCACCTTCCAGTCCAATCCTCGCACAGAGAGATCAGCCATATTTATCCTTTCTATGTTGACGCCATTCTATTCACTTCAGGCGTATCTTGAAAGGATAAATATTGAGTTAGCCGTTCTCTCGCTCTTCAGGTGGAATGAGTGACCTTCCTCCTTTGTAGCGATAGGTTTTCCTTCGCCTGCGGCCACTGGTGCTCATCTTTGGCTTGGCCGCGGTCTCATTGGACTTCTGCTCTGCAGGCTTCTCAGAGCTTCGCTCCGGATCGCTCCATTTGAACACGCCGACATTCATTCCCTCTGCAAGGGTCGCCTCCTGCAGAAATCGAGAGGGTTTCTTCGGCTTATTGTTCCTACGGCGTGCATAGCTCATCACAAGCTGACTGCGCGCACGCGTCATACCTACGTAGAACAGGCGACGCTCTTCCTCGACATTTGGACTCTTAAAGTGGGGAAGAAGATCGTGCTCACATCCCGCCACGAAGACCATGTCCCACTCGAGCCCCTTGGCCGAGTGGAGCGTGCTGAGCGTCACGCTATCACCCTGGCCGGCAACCTCTTCGCTCGTCCGCTCTTGTACGTAGTCGAGAAAGGCCTTGGGATCATCCAAATCGAGAAGAAGGCTGCTCACCGCTTCGACTGCTGACATCCAACTGGCGCCGCGTTCAGCATCCAGTGACCGCGGCCTAAATTCATAGAGGACACGAGCAATCGGTTCCGCAATGACCCTGGCCGGCTCCCCGGCTAGATGCTCTGCCAGTGAGCGGCATTTGAAACCAGCCTTGGTGCGCCCGAAACCTTGCCGCGTGTCGAAGCGCTTGTCTCCGGCAATTGCCGCCACGGACGTCACATAAAGGGACACCTCCGGCAGGGTCCAAAAGGATCCAGCTCCTGACAGGCGAAAGGGAAGCATGAGCTTTTCCAGCTGTCTCTGGATCGCGTTGGCCACGCTTCCCGTTCGAAAGAGAACCGCGGTGTTAGAGAGCTTGCCTCCCTTGGACTGGAAGATGGCAAGCTGCTTGGCGATCCACTCGGCCTCATGGTCGTGGGTCGCAAACCCTTTGAACAAGACGAACTCGCCCTGCTTTCCTTTCCGCGCAGATTTCAGAGTTTTGTCATACCGAGACCGGTTTCGCGAGATCAGCCGCGAGGACATCTGGATAATTTGAGGACTGCATCTGAAGCCATCATTGAGCTGGTAGAGCCTGGCGCCCGGGAAGAGTTTCTGAAAATTCAGACAGTATTTCGGGCTACTTCCTCGCCACTCGTAGAGCGACTGGTTCTCGTCACCTACGGCCCAAAGAGCGCCATGTGCGCCCAGCGCCGCCTGCAGGAATTCTATCTGGGTCTTGTTGCTGTCCTGAAATTCGTCGACGACGAAGTGACTGAAGTTACCATGGAACCACTTCTGCCCCTTCCCGCCTGCTTTCAGAATTTTCGTAGAGAGCGTTATCAGGTCTGAGAAGTCTACCTGCGCCCTCTGCTTGCGAGCGTCCTCGTAGCGTCCGTACGCCTTAGCCGCCCCTACTGTAAACTTGTCATTGAGTTCCCTGGCCTCTGACAGGGCTTCCTCCGGTGTCTTCCCCTGATCCTTCCAACGGGAGATCAAATCAACGTAGTTCCCCTCCTCCTCATCCCACTCGATCTCGAGATCGTAGAGAAGCTGCCTTTGGTCATCCTCACCGATGATGTCGAAGTCATAGGGCAACCCGATGTCGGTTGGGAACCGCTTCAGGAGGCGCGCGCAAAGCGAATGGAAGGTTCCGATGTGGGCGTTGTTCAGGATTTCGTCCTGGTTCACCACGCTCTTGTCGCCGCCCGCGAGGGACGCTTTTAGGCGATCTTTAATTTCCGAGGCCGCCTTTGCAGTGAACGTGCTCACGAACATCGCATCGAGCGGGACGCCAGCCCGGACGAGCACTCGGCAGCGTTCGACCAAAGTCGTTGTCTTACCAGTGCCCGGTCCGGCCAACACGAGAGCATGACCCTTCGAGTGTGTGGCGGCCGCCTTCTGTGCGCGTGTGATTGGCATGTCCTATTCCTTGGCGATTTCCTGTACGAGGTCTTCGATCACGCCATTGTCGTCTTCGACATTGACGCCTTGCTCGGCAATACGCGCCTTCCGGCGTTCAATTTCAGGAAGCGCGCTCCCACTTGGGAAACGCTTCGCCAAGCGGCGACGTGCCTCGAGGGGGCCGACCAGCGTATACAGACGATTGCGCACCCTGGCGTCTGAGGGATCAGTCGAGAATGCCCACAGCTCCATCGGTCCGAGGGTGTTGTAGAGCATGTGCTCGTGGGAACCGTCCTTCATGTTGAGTAGAGCCAAGAACGGGGCCCCCTTCGGCCCCGGACCGTTCAACTGGGTTCGCAAGACCCGATTGGCGGCCGGCGACAAGCCAAACACATTGCTGGCTTGCTTGGCCGCCCGCTCCGTCTGGACCCCCATGATCCATACACCGGTAGCCACATCCACCATATCATCGTCGAAGTCATCCAGGAGCTGCGAGGCCAGGGCGATGTGCACACCCCACTTACGACCTTCCCTGAGATCAATCATGACCTGATCGCGCACCTGAGGTGTGTTCTTCGTCCTATGGAACTCGTCCATCACGATCTTCTTCGGCATCTCGCGCAGCGCGGAGATCCTCCTTCCATGGTGCTTCTGATATTGCTCCGGCATGGACGGCAGAACGTCTTCGTTCAGGTAGAAGTCTCGAGCCAGCACGAAGCGGGCCAGCATGTAGACGAGCGCAGTTTGCTTCTCGGCCGGCGCACCGCCTTTGGGGGCCGCCTCATCAATATCGAGGGAGACGACGCGGCTGTCGCCGATGTCAAACCGTGTTGGGATAGTCAAAATGGGGTATTCGGTCAGGGCTGAAGAGACCATCCTCTGAAAGACGTCGATCAGGGCCTCTCCATTCGCGGTCCTCGCAGACCCATAAACATCCTGAATTTGCTGCTTCCGGACAATGACGTTCAGGTCTTCAACAAGCGGCACGGCAAACCTCTGCGCCAAGGACGCCGCGTGGTTCTCGCCCACTTCAAAGAGACGGTCTACGACCTCCCACCAACAGGGCTCCTCACTCAGGGTGATGTTGTGCTTGGCCAGCGTCTCGTCGACCTTTGAATCCTCGCCTTCAGTATACTTCTTCGGTCGCCCGCGACGTTCCTTATCGTTAAACTCTTGATAGACTTCGTCCACCACCATGCTCGCCAGGTCTGACAGGCCGCTCGGAGGCGTCTTGTCACCGACCGGAGTCCCGAGGATCGACAAGAAGTTGACGAGAAACGCGCGCTCCATAGGCAACGGGGTTCGACACCCGAGCTGGGTGTCAAAGGGGTTGATCGCATGGTTTCTCTCCATCCGCAGACGCTTGTATTGCGCCAGGTGCCGCTTGTTTGGAGGAAGAGCTTCCTTGATGAGCGAGATCAAACCCGAGGAACTCGGCCCTACGTCTAGAATAGCGATCCGCGGCAACTGAGTCCCAGAAGAGGATGTCGTCGCACTCGGAGATAGGCACAGAGCCAGGTTTGTCGTGTTCAAGAACACCGACTTCGCGTACCCCGGCGGCGCAAAGACCAAATCGATAAACGTGGTCTGCTTGGACGATCCGGGCTCATACGGCCATGGGCGCCCATCGCCCGTACGAAAGAGGACCGATCCCTTTTCCCACGGTGAGGCGTCACGGTTCCAGGGCATCATGTAGAGAGCATCACGGATTGGCGGCGCCCCGGATGCTGCAGTCGACGCGACATCCACGCCCAGTGCCGACGACATGAAGGATGCCATTGGATCACCAGAGCTCGAGGACACTCCGCAGTAGCCCCAGCTTTCGACCGACCTCTGAAGCTGGGAGACCCTCTCCTCCAAAAGCTGAATATCATCAGCCGGTGCCCAAGTCGCAAAGGAGACGCGGTACCTGACGATCACCTCGTCGCCGGCATCCTTGATCTGCTGCATTGCGGTGATGGCTTCACGGATTTGGCGGTTTTCAGAACTTGAGAAGCCCACCACAGCCGCGAGGGTCGACTTGAGCTGCATCTCCCCTGAGAGCCCATTGCCTTCGAGTAGAAAGCTCACGCGCCACGGGAATTCCTTGCCGGAGACCATCCGGTTGAGGAGCTCTGAAAATGGCCTCACATCCTGCGGCCCCACAGTCATGTCCAGGGACGCGAAGTTATACCGACCGACGCGCACGATCCTCGGGGACAGGGTCTCACCACCTCGAGAGAACAACTGGTCCCTCAGAGGCGGCACGAAAAGGTGGCTAACGTCCCCCTTTGCCCACTCTGGGCTCCTTACTGCAAACTTGTCCCCTGGCAGGGTTGGCCTCCAGTCTGCCCCCACGAGATCGGGGTAAAGAGAAGACCGGATGGCCACCAGAGCGTCGTGTGCTTCGAGGGCTGCGGCGCGAATGGAGAGTTCCTTGAGGTCACCAATGAACGACTGCACGAAGCTGTCGTGTCGAGTGAGCATCTGCCGGGAGGCTCGGAAGAGGTCTTGCGTGCTAATCGCCATCGGCCATTTTTCAGGCTTTTTGCTCTCTCGTTTGATATTCTCGAGCTCGGTCTTGGTCAGGACCGAGGGCCGCGTCCAGAGCGCCAGGTAGCACCCCTCTTGGGTGATGAAGTTCGAGAGGTGCCTCTCACGTTCATCGAAGAGGTCCGCGAGATCAATTTTCAGTTTGTCGGCCACGACCCGAGCTGGGTGGTTCAAAGTGGCAACCAAGTCTTGGGATGCGTCTGGATCTCGCGAGAACCAAACCTGCAGGGCATGCCCCGACTGATCAAAGTAGCTGGAGAGTTTCAGGTTCATCTTGTCGATGACGTCGACCATCTCTTCGGCACCGGCCATTTTCTTAAGACCGTCAATGCGCACAATGGACAGCAAAGACCCGTCAGCGGCGACCACATTCTGAGTGCCAGAGATGCCCGTTTCGAGGAAGAAGAACGAGTCCATGTTCTTCTTCATGAGGTTGTTATACGCCGATGCCAGCCCGGCCTTGATCGTCGCGATGCCCATGATTGGCGTTTTCTCCGTTCTATTGAACAAGAGATGCGCTGCGATGGTGAACAAGGGGTTTTCCGTTTCGCCGTAGCGCCCCGGGGGGGTGACATCTGAAACTACAGCAGCTAATACCCCCCGGCAGCCGGAGCCGCCGAGGGTAGTTCGTCATTGGAAACAGAGAGGCGTCCCCACTCAAGATCCGCCAAGTCCCGCCTATCACATCATCGGCGGAATCATCAATAGGTTATCATTATGATAATCTTGTAACACGCATTGAGACTGGGCCAGTTCACAGGAGCAGACCGAATGGACAAGTTGAAATCGATCCTGGAGCTTCGCGAGATGCTCCTCACGCTAGAGCAAGATGTCGGCTTGGATGATCTGTCTAGAACCGAACGCGATATTCTTCTCGCGGCGCACAGCCTCGCCGGCGACACCGGCGAAATCGTGACCTCAGATGTCCTGCGCGACCAAGCGCTTGTCCAAGAAGTCCCACAAGCCACGTTTTACCGCGCTGTCAAACGCCTGTTGGCGTTGGGCTTCTTGGAACGCGCAGAAAAAAGCAAGGCAAAGGCTTACATCGTACGGTCAGATCTAATAGGCATCGACCTGCCGGCGGCATGAGCCCAGACACCTCACTAGCCCTGCCAGCGGCACCCAAATAGCCTGAGGTACACTTGTGACCTACATCCGCACATTCATTATCGTAGCCTTCGCGTATATCTTTGCTCACGGATTGACGTCCTCGCTGATCACTCCCCTTCAGTCTCGGATCTTACCCGACATCACGGGCTTCGCCAGCCTAGTGTACTTACCTCATGGCGTTCGCGTTCTCTCGACATGGCTCTTGAATAAATCCGCTTTACTTCCTCTTTGTGTCGGCGCCTTCTGCGCGGAAGTTCTGTTCACGCAGCCCATCTTCAGTCGCGCGAATGACCCAATCATCCTGATTTCCATCGCCGTTGGGGTAAGCTCCGCTTTTGCCGCCTTCGAGCTGACAAAACTGTTCGGGCGCAACTACTATGCAGGACAATCGATGAGCATTCACTGGTCCAAACTTCTGGCAGTTGGAGCAATCGCTTCAGTCATCAACTCCATCGGCCAAAGTCTGGTCTTCCACACAGAAATAGTGAGCGGCCACAACGCAGCTGTCATGGCGACCTATGCACTCGGTGACCTCATCGGGCTTATCGTCACAACCCTCGTACTCATGCTGGTATTTCGCTGGATACGCTTGACCTCTAGGTCCAAGGGCAGATAAGCGGTCTCCAAACCCAGGCCGGACTTCAACCTTTGGCTTCAGTTCGTGCTCGGTGTTGTCTTTGAGTTTGCGGCGGTTGGAGCACGGGAGCGATGAGCGAAATAGAACCTTTGGCAAAGATCCCGAAGCAGGGCATGTTTCCGGAGTGGCCAGAGCACATTGGCACCCTAAAAAGGATATCTCTTCAGCCATCACGGCTAGGCGACCTTGCCACAATCACTCTTCAATGCGGCCCTACCCTCCAAAAGGCGTTCACCGTCAACCCCAGGGTCATACAAGACATCCAACAATCTCTAGCCCGCGCCGAGATGTTCGGCCTCAAAGCATGGTTGTTCTTAAAGGGGCCAATCGAAAATATTGAGGTCCACGGAGAGAAAATGGAGCGCATGCGCATCGTCTACGTCACGGACAAAACCCCCTATCCTCTCGGGGCGCCATTCTCAATCGCCGCTGAGTAAGAATTCTCTCTGGAACTATTCTTGGTGATCGCCTTCAACGGGGCTACTCCCCGCGGCCGCTAAAGGAATAGCACCCAGAGATAGGAGAGCCTCGAGAACACCCATGCAATACCGGGCATCGTCCAGTGCATTGTGCAGGTCGTCATCCGCGATCTGGTTGTTCGTGAGTGTATTCACGGCCTCCACCAGCGAGGGCCTCTTATAGCCATTGCGGAAGCGAACACCTACGAAGGGCGCAGACGCATCCATCGTACACACTTGCCTTCCCGCGCGAGGCAAGTGAATGCCCTGATCATGGATGCCCTCAATTTTCAGGATCTTCTGATCGAAGGCCATGTGATGTGCGGCAACGATGTCCGCCGCATCCACCATTCGGGAAAACTCTGAAATCGCTTCTGAGGCAGGCACGCCTAAAAACTCGCAGTCTTCCGTTGTCCAGCCGTGAACGATCTCGCTGTCGTAGTCGATCTGCCACCCGTCTGGCTTGATCAGAGTACTCAGCGTCTGCAACTCCCTGCCCTGCTCATCGCACAGTACGGCACCAAGCTGGACCATCCGCGGCTGTGCCGGGTGATCCAAAGGAAGGTTTTCGAACGGGATACCCGTTGTCTCAGTATCGAAGGCAAGTTTAAGCAAATTTGGTCACAGCTTCATAGTTGGCTGCGCTACAGGTGCCTCTTCTTTGTTAACCTCTCGTTTCGCTCGTGGCGCGAGGCGTGGACGCAATTTCAGAGCCGGAGACTTCTGAACCGGAGTCTTCGGCTGAGGTGCTGGTGCTGGCTTGGTCTGTGCTCGTGGTGTCTCACGATCGGCTTGGGCCTTCTCTTCCGGCTTGGTTGCAGCCTTGGCGACGATTGCGCGCCTGCCAGCCACGACAGGCTTTGCTCTCTTCACAGTCGAAGTTGGACGCACCTCATTTTCAGAGCTTTCAGACGAAGATCCTTCTGGCATGCGACGTGGCACCATTGGTCGGCGCGGGGACACGACAGGCTTTGCCCTGGAAACCGACGTCGGAGCTTTCGAAGCTGCCTCATCCGGCTCAGATTTGGCTGTCGCAACTGGTTTGGCCAAGGAAGACAGGAGGCGCTTCTTTGGGCCTGCAACCACCGCCTTCTCAGGCGTCTTCAGCCTCGACATCATTCGGTCGATCTTGATCGGAGTCGGCAGCGGTAAGGCCTCTCGCGCTTCTCCGAGAGGCTTCATATCTCTTTGGAAGGCCATGTATTCTGTCATGGCCCGCATGGCCGTATAGCGGTCTTGCGACTTCGTGGATGTGATGAACTTCCCGAACGTCTCTTTGCTCCCCAGTCCAACCACCATGTTTTTCGCACGTGTCCAACCGGTGTAGACCAAGGACCGGTCCGCCATGCCCTCGTGCATTTCAGAGAATGGCATGATGACGATCGGATACTGGCTACCCTGGGATTTGTGACAGGTGATCGCGTAGGCGAGCATGACATCGCGCCACTTCGTCGTCCGCATTTCCACGATGCGGCCGTCGTCGTACTCGACCTCCATAAGGTGACCCCCTTTCCGCTCAGGGTCCTCGCGATGTCCTTTGATAAAGCCGATGTCCCCGTTCATCACGTGGTTGTCGTGATCATTTTCGGTGAGCATCACCCGATCTCCGACGCGTGGCAGAGGCATACGTTCATCATCGTAGCGTCCGCGCTCGATCCCAGGGATACTCTCCCCATCCGGGTTGAGCTCTTTCGAAAGGGCTTGGTTGATCTCCCAGGTACCGCCGTAACCGGGGGCCTGGGGCGCAATAACTGCGATATCTCTGGTTGGGTTGATCCCCTTGGCCACGAATTGATGCCGGATCATCGACACGACCTCGTCCGTGATGTCGCGGCTCGAGCACTCCTTGAACCGGACACCGCCTCTGAGCGTATTGTCGACGTTAGGGATCTCACCCGCGTTGATCTTCTTCGCGTCATCGGTGATCTTTGACTCAGGGTCTTGTCGATATGTGTTTATCAACTCGCCGATTGGCACCAGAGATTTACCGTCAATGTTCATCTCCATCAGGTCCGCCAAGACCCGACCGACACCGACTGAGGCCAACTGAAACTGGTCGCCCTGAAGAATGATGCGACCGTCTGGCGGCATGGCTGCGAAGAGTGCCGCGAGGAGAGTGTTGTCCATCATGGACACCTCATCCACGACGACAACAGACTTGGCCGGCAAGGGGTTCTGTCGATTGTACTTAAACTCGGTGGCGCCATTCTCTTCGTTGTACTGCTGTCCCAGAAGCATCTGCAGGGTTTGCCCCGTATCGCCGGTGACCTCTTCAGCACGTTTGGCAGCCTTCCCTGTCGGCGCGGTAACAATGATGTCGCAGTCTTCGACGCGCTTGGACACCTCGATCAGCTTTTCAAGGATCGTCGACTTCCCCGTTCCGGGTCCACCGGTGATGATCGACACCGGATGTGTGGCCGCGATCTTCACTGCCTTTCTTTGGTGCTCATCGAGCTTGGTTCCCTCAAATACCTCCTCTGCAGCCGCGGCGACCGCGTCTGGATCGTTCTTGCGGCCGTTCTCCAGCATTTCCAGAAGGCATGAAGATGCCGCAACCTCGGCGCGGTAGCAGGCTTCCGACATGAGGTGAACGTCTGGCTGACCAGGGATTTGGAGGGGCAAAATGGAGCCCGGCCCTGGCTTCTTAAGGCCGCTCATGATCGCGTCTTTGACCGGCTCCTCCTCCAAGTTAAACCAGTCAGCAACCTTTCTAACCGCATCATTGAGCATGATCGCGGAGGACCCTGCGTTTTCAGCCTGACGTAGGAACTCACTTACCGCCCCGAGGATCCGGCGATTGTCAGATTTCGACACCCCAAGGTGCTTCCCAAGCCTATCGGCACTCTCGAACTGGATCGCCGGAACGGACATAATGTCGTAGGGATTTTCCTTGATGGTCTGGTAAGCCGCCCCCTTGAAGGCAGAGAGCACGCTGTTGATTGCTCGCTTGTCCAGCTTGGCCGACTGCATGAGATCGGTCGCTTGTTTGGAGGACGTGCGCTTGCTCAGCAGGGATCGAATACGATCGCCATACTTTTCGGGCGACCTCGACTGTTCAATCAGGCCGGTCGGATCGTTCAGGATGCCTTCAATGGCGTCATCGGACTTAACCGCCCGGCGGAGGCCCTCCAGGTCCAAGCCGGTTTCCGAAGAGGGCAGAATGGCTCTCAGCCAGGCCACAGTACCCGCTTTCGTCTTGGGCAGGTCTGGCCTCATGCTAGAGGCGTTGAAGACGTATTGAGTTTTACCTTTGTATTCGTTGCTCCTCCAGTCGCCTTCAGCCGAGAAAAAATCGCCTTCGCGCAGACTGCCGAGCCGGCCGCCAATTTTGACTTCCGTCAGGTCTCCACCCGTCTTCTCATAGATCGCGACAGCAAAACTCCGTGCCCGTGGCCCGTCGCCTTGCTTGAGTATCTTGCCAATTACGCCACGCATTGCGGCCATGTCTTTATCCTTCTGGGCTGGCTCGATGCGCGCACTCGCCCATCCCTATTCGAGGGGTAGATATTTGACAGACTGCAAGGAACGCGGGCGGCGGCAACAAACCAGCGCTCTGCCAGTAGCCGCTTATTGGCGCACAGCTTCTGCGCGTCGACTCTCGATACCCAGGACGCAATAACGCGCCCAGCACGAAGCCTGAGCGCGTTATTGGTAGTTTGTCACTGGGCGCGTATCCCCTGCTACGCTCGGTTTTGCTCTGGCTTCGTGTGAATATTTCAGAGTCTTCAGGTCACCCAGCTTTCCCAAGCATTAAGGCCCAGCGCCTGAGAGGCTGCGATCAGAAGGAGTGCAGCTGTCAACGTTGGGCCAAAGGGGACCTCGCGCCCTCCCGTCCTTAGAAATACGGTTCTCTCATGGACTAGGAAAAGAACGGTCGCCACCAGTACGAAGACCACCATTTGCTCAGGCCCCAGCCAGGCGCCAGCCATCATCAGGAACGCGACGTCCCCTCCTGACCAGAGTTCCAGCATCGGTTTGCGCTGGATCACTGCCACAACCGCAACCGCACCCCAGATGATCATGCCGGCTGCAGCGGCGCCAATAACCCGCTGCATGACCTCTGGCTCAAAGGGGCTCGCGAGCAAACCGAGCCACAGCATCGGCGTGGTGATGACCGCGGGGATCCAGTAATGGCGGAGGTCCAGTACTGAAATGACGAAACCCGCCCAAACGAATGCCATCAGTGAGAACGCCATATGTAGGTCTTCGACCAGCAGGTAGATGACTGCGAACCAAAATCCGACGACATACTCTGAGATCGGGTAAAACCACGGCACACGGTAGCCACAAGCCGGGCAGCGTCCACTCGTAGAAAGCCAGCCCAAGACCGGAGTGAGCTGAATGAAGTTCAGCGTTTTGCCGCAACTGTTGCAGTGCGATCTTCCCGAGAGGATCGACACCCTGACGTCGGCGTCTTCCAGCCACGCCAGCTGATGTGGAAGCCTGTCGATCAAGACACCACCAAATGACGCAAGGATCATCCCGACCCAGGCCAAAAGGACCGCTATCACCCAGGGGAACGTCTCGTGCACCAGAAGGAAGTTCTGCGCGACTTCAGAGAATATTTGCATGGTACGATACCCAACTGTTTGGGGGACCGTACTCATGGCGCTTTAATTCCAGATTTCTGCGCTCTCGAAGGACCTGTTACCGCGGTAACCGCTATCCGTCTTGACTGCTCAGGTGTTGCTCCGTCGCGATCCTGATTGTCACGCTGTGCTGATGGAGGCGCCCGAGATCATGCTTCGACAGCCAACGGTCGAAGATCGAAAGAAGGCTCGTAAAGTCCATGTTTTGACCTCTATCCGCAGCGCGCGCAACGCGTGCGAGGGGCATATAGAGAAGGTATGGAGAAGAAGCGAGGACATCAGACACCCGGTATCCGACGAGCGACGTCTCATCGCGAGTGAGCCTGACGTCGAACCCACCGGTCCCGGCCTTCGCAACGACTGGAGACCACTTTTCAGAAGCGGCCACCAACAGAACCGGTAGCAGCTTCGCCTTGTCCGCGACGTACTCAGCTTGAACTGGTAGTTCCCCAGCAATGATTTGGCGCCCTTTGGCCAGATTGAAGATCACTGAGCCAACCATCGTCTCGAGGTTCTCGACACGCTTGGGCGAGCCTTCGTTGAGCTTGAACTTCTCGGTCGAGACCTGAGCAGGCGCTGTTACGGTGGTAACAGGCACAACCTCGTTGGTCTCAACAAGGCCTGCTCGCCAATCGATCTGAGCTTGCGTCACCGTTCCCGGAACGAAAGCCGAGGCTCCAGGCGAAGACATTTGCAGCAGCGCGTTGACTGCGTCAGCGGTCATGGCTGTGGTCTGCACGCTCATCGCCTGCCCCACCTCGAAGAGATCGGAGGTCACCACAGCCTCAACGATCCCCGTGCTACGTGGAAGCGTCCTCCGAGCAGCGGGCGAGAGAGATAGGATCACGATACCCGCATCCCCAAGCGACATTCGCGAGCCGTACTCAATCGCTGTCGCCATCAGATCGGGGATCTCGAGCGCGCCAACAGTCGAGGCGATTTCCTGTGCATCCAAATCGACCGATTGCACGTCAGGGAGTGCCGCAATGAAGACCGGCAGTTTACCCGGCGCAAGCGCGAGCATCCATTCTGGCGCAGGAAGGTTCTGAAAAATGATCACCTCGTCGCCGATTTCTGACTGCAGTTTGGTAACCGCCTCAACTGCGTGCGGTGATTTCACTTTGGGTTTGGCGGGTACGATGCGTGCCATGTGGGCCTCCGAGCAGTTTACCCGCGATATATTTTCCAAGGGTAACTGGTGCTTAAAATTGAAAGGCAGCCACCGTGAGAGAGCCCAGACACGAACACCCCTTCCTGATTTGGTACGCGTACCTCAACAAACGAGGGATGGCGAAAATGGCCAGGAAGGACCTCTACCTGACCGACGATGCAGCTGCACGCTTTGCCATTGGGGTTGAGGAGCCTCAGAGAACGCCGGTACTCGGTGTCGGCATCCACGACGCCAAGGCGATCAAGTCGATCGAGTGGGCAAGCGCAGGCATCATCGCCGGCCATCAAGCGCGAGACTGGATCGCCCTCGCATCGAAGGACATTCGCCCCGTCGATAGCATTGCCCCCGATCCGGTGCCGCTCAGGATGTGGATCCCATTCACCACCGGTCTCTTCGACGCCTGGCTAGAGACCAAACCACACAAGCTAGATCTCAAGAGGGTAAAGAACGGTAAAGGGGCCCTCCCCGTCTTCGAGAAGAGCCCCTTCCTGTCCGTTGCGCTCCAGATGAAAAACAACTGGGAGCAGATGATAGAGTGATCAGTTGCGGCCGACCGCAGCGAGATAGGTTTCGACCTTCATCTCGAACTCGGTCATCTCGGCTTCGCCCTTCTTCCGGATTTTCAAGACCGCATTGATGATTTTGGGGTCGAAGCCGACGCCCTTGGCCTCGTCCTTCACCTCTTTGACCTGATCGGCGATCTCTTTTTTCTGCTCAGCGAGGTTTTCGAGGCGCTCGATGAACCCGGAGAGGTCCGATCCTTCCCCTTCGATTTCACCAGCATCTCCCATGCGATCCGGCGTTTCCATGTTCAGCGCCAGCAGGTAGGTGTCCAACAGGGTGTTGAACTCGTCCTGCTCATCTTGGGGTTTCTTACGGATTTGCAGAACTGCGGTGATGACCTTGGGCTCAAAGCCCATGCCTTTGGCCTCGTCCTTTACCGCCTTCTCATCCGCAGCGATTTCAGCCTTTTCCTGTTCAAGGCGTTCGATACGCTCGATGAAACTCTCCAGCTGGGACGGATTATCAATGGTCTCTTGCTCGTCGCTCAAAGCTCTATCCTTTAATTATCGTGGATAGAGCTAGTAGCAGCAAGAATAGATGCAATCAACACCTATTCTTGCTTTCGATGTTAGCCCATGCCAGGCGCAGGTGTGGGCGTCGTGCCGGGCGCCGGAGCCATATCAGGCTCCATAGTGTGGTCCAGGGTATCCACATTCTGCAATGTTGGCTCCGCAGGTGCCAGCGTCTGAGACAGAACCGTACCTTCGATGCCATGCATGTCTTCGTCTCCGACAAATTTCTCCGGGTCGAGCCCGCCTGTCACTCTGCCAGGAAATACGCGTGTAGCCATGTCGTCCTCTTCTCTTTCAATCCTTGTTTACGTTGCAAACCAACGTCTGTTGAGAATTGTGACGGCAGGTGAAAGAAAGATGATCTCGCTCGACATCGACAAGCTGAGACTGTGGTACTCAAAGCTGCCCAGCGACTTCCAGAAGGCCATTGAAAGCGACTTTCCCGACCCTGATGACGTGGTTCTCAAGGCATTCTCGGAGGAACTCGCCGAGCTTGAGATTGTCGAGCTCAAGGAATTCTTTGACGAGTCCACCGAAGCGCTCACCAAGCTGGGCCGGATCGGGCGAATTCGTCTTCTGGCGTCGCTGAGTGGAAAGACATTCCCCTACCAGGTGAAGACCTTCAAAGAAATCACCGAGGACCCCCAAGAGGGGGAAGACGGAACAACCTCCCAGTCGGCGTCTCAGGTCCTTTTCATCGAGGATATCAAAGCCTTCTCCGAGGCGGTCGCGGCCCGTACCTTCACTGCACAAAACCTCGACAGCATCGCTTTGTCAGCTCTCAACGACGCGGCTCTCGACCAGGAGGACGCTCCCGCCCCGCCGTCCGGGCCGCCGTCTTAATGAACAAAATTTGAGCGCCTTAGCCCACAAGTGAGCTGCGTGCGCATATATCGAAACAAAAGGATAGACGAAATGAAGAACAAATTTCTGGTCGCTTCAGCGCTCGCCCTTCTGGCCACCTCAGCCGGGGCCCAGTCTATGACAGCGCTCAAATTCAATGCAGGAGACAATGGCGGCGCGCTTGGGGTCGCGCAATCCAAGTTTGGGCGCGCCCAGGCGATGTCCACCGCCATCGTCGACATCAACGACGACGGGAACGCTGAGATCGCAGTCAGATTCGATGAAGCGTGCCAACAAGATCGATGCGACATCTCCCTCCTCTACTACGGTGGGTCTCGTTGGCAGGAGATCCTGGAGACCCGCAGCGCGACACTGGCAGTCGGCTCTGAAAAGCAGCAAGGCGCCCGCACCCTCTATCAAGATCACAACGTTCAGTGGTCTTGGATGAATGGCGCCTACGAGCCCTCCCCTACCGACTTCGCAAGAATTGAATCCATCAGCAGCCCTTCCAACGCGCTTTCGCGCTCCGAGCGCTCCGATCCCGATATTCGCAAACTCAGCAAGGTGACGCGTGAACTCGCCGACCTCACCGGCAATGGGAAAGACGAGAGTATCGTCCGTTCCCGGATTATTCCCGACTGCACAGGCACCAACGTATGCCCTGTCCTGGTCTACGACAGTGACGGCAACAAGATCGGTGATTTCCTGTCCTACGCCGGCCAACTCGGCCTCTCTGGAGACGAACTTTACACCTTCGGCCGCTACGGTTTCTCGTCCTATGCTTTCGACGGGCAAACTTACTCACACAAACAGACATTCATGTCCCTGGCCGCGCCGGGAAAATAAGAGGTTTTGCCCATGAGATTTCAAAGCAGACAACTGATTGCCGCTGTTTCGGCGTTTTCCCTGACGGCGTCGAGCGCGATACCAGCTTTCGCTGCTCCGGTTGCCCCTATGGAGTGGTTCGAGAAAACTGGCGGACAGGAAAGCCGAGGCTGGCCCAATGATGGCTACGGTGCTGATCATGGTTCAGGGCCGAATGACCCCATTGGAAGTGGTATCGGCAAAGGCTCAACTGCGGCTGGGAAATACCAGATCATTATCGAGAACTGGCAAAACCTTGGTTATGTGGAGCCCGGTGCTGATGATTGGGATCAAGCAGTCTTCACTGACAAAGCACAGTCAATGGGGGTATCCTCATACCAAGATCTTCTAGACTCCCCGGCTGGAAGGGTCGTTCAAGACCAAGCTGCTGTCGATCTAGCAAACAGCATGTGGAACGAACTTAGTTCTACGGCGAAATCTGGCGTCGGAGGACAGATCAACGAGACCGGCCTCTTGGGTGGTGCCTGGTTTTTAGGCCCCGGAGCCATGAACACATGGGCCGAAGGTGGATTTACTCAAGAAAGCCTTATGAATATCGGGAACCTCGAAGCTGCGCTTCGCTCCAACGGCTTTCTCCCGGAAGACTTTTCTGAACTCAGCCCGGAAGAGCAACAGGCCGCATTGTCTGCTGGCGCTGGTCAGATGCAGAACTACCTCATGAACCGAATGGAAGAGTTCGAGGGCACCGACATATCTGCCATTATCGATGGCACCTACGTTCCGGGCTCTGGCGACGCTATGGAATTCCTCGTCCAATGCGACCCTGCTATCGCAGAAGCACTCCAACAGAAGTCTCAGGACTACGTTCAAGGCGTACGGGCCGCCGCTCAAGACGACGCAATGGGTTTCAGCCAACTTCAACAGCCGTTCGGCGAGATGTCCTGCATCGACTTCGCCTTCACGGGCGGCATGGACGTTCTCTTCTCGGTCCCCTCTCTTTCGGACCTCGCACAGCAAGCAATGGAGATGGCGTGTGGCCAGGTCAATGGCATGATCTCCGAACAGACCGGACAGGTCACCGACGCTATGCAAATGGTTGCCGGCGAAGCAGACGCAATCGGCCCCTCCATGGGCCCGCTCGGGAACTTCGGCTCGATCAATACCGCGTACAACCCAAGAAGCGCGGGCATCAACGTCGGCCTGAACGATGGTAACACCGGCAGCTACAACACCGGCGCCAGCTACGGGGGTATTTCCTCAGAGGGCGGTTCGTCATCGATCAATCAGCCATCAGAAGGCGGCTTCGACGCGCTCTTCGTCCAACAGTGATTTCAGATTTCAGGATTTTCAGATGACCAAAAAAATCAGAACATACGCGATTTCCGGCGCACTTGTGGCCTCTTTGGCATGCTCACCTGGAGTAGCCTTAGCACTTGGAGGGAGTGGCATTCCTTCTGATGTCGCGCGCGACGGAACCGTTGAACAGATAGGGTCGAACATGGTCGCCGAAATGGCAAATGTCGGTTCAGACATAGTCCTCGGGGTCGGTCAGCTGACTAGTAACCTTAAAGAGCAACTTGCCGCGCACTCCAACATGAACCAGCTGATGGACGAACGGCAACGTCAGCGGGAGATCGAGAAGGTGACCTTCGAGGCGGCTCGGAACTCGGGCGTCACCGAATTGAAGTGCAAGATCACGACCAGAGCCATTCGGGACTCCGTCTCGAACCGTCCAACGGAACGCCGTCGACAACAAACTCTGGCGACGCTCGAGCAGCTTGCGTCTTGGAACCTGGGAACCCCGGTGGGGTCGGCTGGACAACCTCGGACGTATTCGTCCGTTACCGAGAAAGCTGAAATGGAAAACGCCATGCAATCTCAGAAGGACCCGCAGAAGTATGGCATGGTGGCCGGCAGCTCGATCTTTTCGAGCATCAACTACGCGACCCCCGAACAAGTCTCCGGATGCGAGAGCCTCGTCATGAATACCGTGGGCCTCGGAGGAGAGGGCTTGGCCAACACGTCCTCGATCGAGACGGTCGACTCCGCGGTTTCCCAGCGTAACATCGCGACATCGCAGTCACGGAGATCTCTGACTGAGAAGGTGATGATGGACTACTGCGTCGACCGCACGCCTCAAAGCGTAGCAGAAGACTCCATCGTCGGGGACATGCTCAAGAGCGCTGAAAATATCGCGGGCTACTCCACGGCAGAGCTGCAAGAAGTCGGTGTGAGCCCGGCCATGGTGAACCAAATTCGCTCTCAGGAATGGTTGTCGGAGATTGATCCTGAAGGAGACCAATATACAGAGGTCCACCTGCTTGATCGCGTGGCTATGACACTTGGGTGGATGGCCCGGCAGAACAACGAGATGGCTCAGAAAGTCGACCAACTGAACGTCCTGCAAGCCGCAACCCTGGCC
Source organism: Salipiger sp. ABF4_146 (assembly GCF_056161345.1). NCBI lineage: Bacteria > Pseudomonadati > Pseudomonadota > Alphaproteobacteria > Rhodobacterales > Roseobacteraceae > Salipiger > Salipiger sp. ABF4_146. The sequence goes on from NZ_JBSWYX010000018.1 coordinate 80,307, forward strand.
GCGGTCAACGAGTCTGTCTCCATCGAGCGCCAACAACTCGAAGCCCTTCAGAACTGAGTTCGCTGATGCCAAAGTCTCTGTTCGTCATCGAAGCGCCCGGGAAAATCCGGGCGTTTGAACACATCCTGAAATCGCTCGGGCACGATGCCGCCGTACAGGCCACGAGCGGGCACCTTTATGAGATGCCAAACGATCTCAGCAATCTCGGCATCGACAAGACGTTTTCCGATCACAAGCGTGCCGCGCGCCGAGACAAGACAATCTGGTATCTGCGAAAGGCAGCTCGCGAGGCTGAGACGATCTATGTCGCAACGGACGCCGATGCCGAAGGCGATGTGATCGCGTGGGATGTCCACGAACTCCTCAAAGACATCACTCCGGACATTTTCAGAGTGAAGCTGAAGGGTATGGACAAGGAGTCGGTCGAAGCGAGCCTGACGGACGTCTACCCAGTCCGAAAATCCGACGCCGTTCCCGGCCGGACCCGCGCGATCATCGACAGGATGATAGGTCACACTTTCAGCAAGGACGGTGTGGGCGTAGGTCGTGTCTCGACCGGTCTGCTTGGCATGCTCTCCAAGTACGGTGACCAGATCAGCACGACCCGAGTGAGATTGGTGGCGCCGGCCAAGGATGGGGATGCTCCGTGGACGACTGAGTTCGACACCAACAAGACGGTTACCGCGGAGATCGCCGACAAGCTCACCGCGCTCAGCTTTCCAGCGATCGACATGAAGGGAAGCAAGTCTGCCCCTGGAGATGCCATGCACATGGGGGAGATCATGGTGCGCGCAGGCGATGACTTGGGCATGACACCCAAAGAGACATCCAAAAGCCTGCAGAACATGTATGAGACAGGCCAGATGTCTTACCCACGATCCAACTCGAAAGGTGTCAGCAAAGGAGCTCAACGCCGGCTCGAGAGAATGATCAAGAAGTCGGGCTTCCGAGGGAAGGCAACGCGCATCGCTGAGAAAGGCAATGAGGATGTGCACGATGCCCCCTACCCTATCGGCGACGTCGATGTTTCCAAAGATCCCCGTAAGCTCGGTGACGATCACGGCGTGAGAACGATGGTCGCTCGCAACATGGTGCGCTCTTCCCTCCCCCGCGAGCGGCAGATCGCCCGTTCAGGCGAGATCGAGACCTTCATTAGACGGAGCGGCTTTGACGACAAGGTCGCCAAATTCGTTGCCGGCCGGAACTGGACGCGTGAAGTCGGACCGCGCTTTCCGGGGGAAAAGACATTTCAGGAAAGCTCGACGACCCAACGCATGCCGGACACCGTCTTGCTCGAGAAGGCTGTCGCCCTTGGCCTTGGCCGTCCAAGCACATGGGCGAACCATATTGAGAACTTCATCGATCGAGAGCTCTGTGATGAGAACCTGCAGCTGACGGAAAAGGGCCAAGCTTGGGCGGCTGCGTCACCGGATGAGCTTCTCAACCCAAAGCTCTCAAATCTCATCGAGAACGCCTGCGAGCATGTCCTGCCGGGTATGATGGAGGATGCAGAACGGGAACCCTGGAGCATTCTTGCAGAGAAGATCTCGACCTCCCTACCGGAAGGTCTCTCTGCAGCAATGGGCCGCGATCTCGAGCCCGAACCCCAGACACCAGAGGACCCTTACGCTTCTGTCATCGCACGGGTGGAGCAGAACGATGAGCCGCCCACAAACGATCGCGACCAAAAACTCGCGAGTTAGAGCTTCGACCTTGGCGGCTGTTACCATGGTAACAGCCGCTCCGATCAACCGACGATTGGCCTCTAGATCGTTGCGAATAGGCAACCTAGCGCTCAAGCCTCAGACATCTTTGGTCTAATCGCTGAATTCTCTTGATATTTTGATTCAATGCAGGCCATTTTGGGTCAAAACACAAAAAACCCAAAGCATAGAGCAGCTATCAAGGACAACGAGATGAAACACACGGCTATCGGGCAGATGCCGAGCTTTTTCCGTCGTTTGAGCGCGATGCTGAGAAGCATCGACAGCGTTGGCCGGCGGGACGACACCGTAAATCGACGCGTGGAGCGCAAGTTCTCTCTTAAGGAAGTCGCAGAACTCCTCGACGTCGATCCCGCCACGATCACGAGAGCAAGCGCAGCAGACGCTGATTTCCCGCAGGTCGATAAGATCGGGCGCGAAAAGCGCTTCGACATCGAGGACGTCATGAAAGTCCGCGCGATGCTCTCCAGCGCTCCGAGAGCACGGAAGAACCACCTTTTCTGGCGCGACCCCGGGGACACTTCTCCCATCCCGGTTGTATGCTTTTCCAGCCTCAAGGGTGGCAGCGGAAAATCAATCTCGGCATCGCACTTCGCACAGTACCTTAGCCTCTACTACGGCATGCGGGTCGGGATCATGGATACCGACCCTCAGGCAACCACGACGCTCTACTATGCGAACCAACAGCTCGAAGTCTTCGACCGAAAGGACGGCACCGTTGCGAGCTTTATGGGCGTTCGCGACTATGGCTCCAATGACGTTGTCGATGAGCCGGCCGATAAGCTGAATGCCATGTGGCAGCCTACTCCTTGGCCCGGCATTCGCATCATTCCAGGTGGACCTGAAATCCAGCGCGGAGACCTCGTCCTCTACAACTTGAGCCTCAAGGCCGACAACCGTCGCCGCCTCGACTTCATCTTAAAGGACGCGATCGAGCGTTGGAGCGCGGGGTACCCGTCCAAAACCCAGCCGAGCGATCTGCGCCGTGCAGATGGAAGCTTTGACAACGAGCGGTACCAAGAAGCTCTCAACGAGACGGTTGATATCATCATTATCGACCAGCAGCCCTCGCTGACGACGACACAGATGAACGGCATTATCGCAGCGACCAACCTTGCTGTGGTCATCGGCTCCCGCGGCTTCGATCTGAACTCTCTCAGCGTCTACGTAGAGAGTGTTCGGAGCATCATCGACACCCACATGGAGCTCGACCCCAACCTCGAACTCGGCCAGGGGACGCATAGTGTCCTGGTAACAAACGTCGACGAGACTAATAGTACTGACCGTGAACAGTTCGCAGAACTGATCGAGCGTGCTCCGACCGACTTCCTGCCTCTCTACGCGATCAGAAGCGTCGCGGTGCCTAACGCAGCCAAAGAGTACAAGAGCAACTACGAGTGGACCCCTACTCCCGGCGGTCGTGTTGCTCAGCAACGTTTCATCAAATACGTGAACGCGGTCAATGATGCGCTGTTTAAGCGCGTGTATCCGAACCAACCCGGCAGGGGTTTCCAAGAGATTGTCGAAGCTGAGCTTTGGGCTGACGACGACGAGGAGCAGGCAGCATGAGCAAACTTTCCCGCAAGAAACCGACGGCAGCACCTGTTACCGCGGTAACAGCCGACGCCGAAACAGCGCCTCTGCAGCATCAAGAGGCTGAGGCGTCGAACCTCCATGAGCAGCCGTCGGGACAGCACGATGCTATGCGGATGAACGCTATCCGCCGAAAGACACTCGACCAAATTTTCTCGCGCCAACAAACGGTTGAGGTCCCCGTATCCCTCATCGAAGATGAAGTCGGAACCGACCGCTCGCACGACTGGCTAAACGACCCGGAGATTGAGGCTCTGGCATACAACATCCAAAAAGAAGGCCAGATGACGCCCGTTGAGCTGCGTGTCAGCGATCCGAACTGGGTTCCACGTGCCGGCAGATACGAAGTCCGCGACATCCAAGACGATGAGGACGTCCAGTTCTTGGTTCAGGCTGGCCGTCGTCGGATCGAAGCCTGCCGTCGGCTTGGGATAAAAGTCGTTGCGTTCTTGAATGCCGGCGAGCTCTATGATGACCTCCGCAAGCGTTTTTTCGAGAACTCGATGCGCCAGGACCTGACGCCGATCGACTTCTTGCGTTCAGTTGGCGGGCTTGCCAAGGAAATGCAGCAGCGGACCGAAGGGGTTTCCGGCGAAACCATCGCGAAGGAACTCGGAGTGAACCGCCAGTACGTTGTGAACGGTCTCAAGGTTCTTTCGTTGGAAACCGAGATCAATGCGCTTCCGAACCAGGGCCGCGACCTCACACACACTGCCCTTCGCAAGCTTCTGCCGCAGCTCACAAGCGGAGAGCCTGTAGAAGCTGTTACCGCAGTAACAGCAGAAGACGCACCGACTGCACTCGCGCACGATGACATTGAGATCGGCCAAGAGCAGGATACTCGCGAAGTCAAAGACCAGCGTTCGCGTTCTATATCGGCTGCTCCGATCCGTCAGACGCGGCGGTTTGCTGGCTACCAATGCCACATGGACAGTCTCAAAACAGGCGCCGACTTGAAGATCCGCGGCGGAAAAATTTCCGACGAAACCCTGCAAAAGATCGGCGCGGCGATTGAGGACATCCTGCGAGACGCTCTCGACTAAACTCGCATCACCATACCTAAATGCCAAAGAGCCTCGGTTGTACCGGGGCTCTTTTTTCATCTATTACCGTGGTAACAGCCGGGCTCATTGCACATCGAAGCCCCAGTCCCTACGAAGGTTACCTTCCGACACGACAGCTGAGTTCTGCCTTACCCCTCTTTTCATTCGCTGGCTAAAAAGGGGGTAAGGCATGAAGGTCAGCCAGCCGCACGGGAAGTTGTCCACCGGAAAGACCCGTGACAGGACTGAAGACATGTTCCTCCGCACAATCATGACCGTCGTGCGTCACTTCCAGATCCGCAAAAAATTCTTGAGTGAGCCCTCCTGTTACCACGGTAACAGCACTGCCGAAGCCTCCTCAGAGGGGCCCCGCCCAACAGAACCTACCGGCCGTGAGAGCAAACCTGGGCTGTTACCACAGTAACAAATCGCTTTCTGCCTGATAGAGTTCGTTGCTCTACCTTCGCCTCATCCGGGGACAAGATCCTGACGATGCACATCCTGACCGTAACTTAGAGGCTGAACGGTCCCTCAAAATCAGACCTAGAGGCATTTCATCCCGGTCGACCGATCGCCCGGCTCTGTTACCACGGTAACAGCTGCAACTCACACAGACGGCTCCACTTGCTCGGTGTATAGCTCTCCCTCGAAATCAGAGAGCAGGCTCTCGACGCCGACTAGAACGTGCTCAACCGTTTCTTCGGGCTCGTGGACGTCGTCACGGCTCTCGTCGATTGCCTGCGACACACCCTCATTCTCTCGCTCAAGCCTTGATGCACTCTCGAGAATGGCGCTTTTCAGAGTTTCCATCGCGGGCTGACAACGGGCGTGAACACTTGGATCGCCTTCGGCTACCGGCTCGTAAGACAAGGCCAGACCACAATAAATACAGCAATCTTCAGGGCAGGGGACATCCAACAGCCCCCAAAAATCCTCAGTCGAGCTCTCTGTTACCACCGTAACAGCGGACACCGCGAGAGCCTTTGCATGCGCCAGAGCCAGCGTGACCCGATCCAAGTCGTCTTCGCACGCGCTCATAACCAGCGGCCATGCGAAGTCCCCGTGGGTCCGATCCACTTCAAAGTCCTCAAATAGCTCCGCCTCCCAATGATACCGAACTGATCGCCAGAGTGCGGTCCGGACATCCTCACCACAGCGGATACGCGCCGAGGCATCAACCATGACGGCGTCCAGAGTGTCTTCGGGCATAGCCTCCCGCACCTCATCTGGCAAATGCCCTCCGCTCGTCACGTGGTAACTCTATCCTTATATTTCATCGCAACCTGAAGACCAACACCTACATCTAAAAGGATAGATTGGCAATGGATAAGGATAACCTGAAACCACTCGACTACGCAGACATCCGTGTTGCCGAGGACAACGCCGTCCTCATTCCTCATCGCCGTCGACTACGCAGGCCTCTCGTCTAAGCGTCCCGTCGCTATCAGAAAGACCGAGGGCTGGGTCGAGATCATTCAAGATGAGCAGGTCAGAGTACAGTTCCGCCTACCGCTCCCAGACCTTGGTCCCGTCTACGCGCGCATCAATCCGGACAACGAGGTAATCATCACTCAAGTCCGGAAGAGTGGTAAAATTCAAGTCTTCGAAAACATCCAGTTCGAGGAATAAGCATAAAGAGACCGGACACATGGACGACATCGACACTGAAAACCAGGGCGCGGAATACACCACCGACTTCGATCCAGGCGTTGACGACCTCGATGCGATGAAAGCCGAGGCGGAAGGCGACCCGGACGGACCGCCGAAAAAGCGGCGCAAAAAGCTTGGGTCCCGCCGGAAACCTGCAGCCGATCTGCCCACTGATACCGATGAAGCGTCTGTTCCCATTACTGAGAACGATATCCTTCCAGAGGTCGATGAAGCCCCGGATCCTGAAACTGATCCCGATGCTCCGGATGCCGCTGCGCGCAAGCGCAGGAAAAAGCGCTTTGGCGCGCGAAAGAGGGCGGACAAGGCTTCGCCGCTGAACGAGACTGCTCCAGCTGACGAGCCGGTATCTGAAGCGGCCACCCCGGACACGCCCCCAGTCGTAAGCTCAGTCGAGGAAACGGCCCCTGAAGAGGAACCGACCGAGTACCTCACGGAGGAAGCGATTATCGGCGAGGACTTCATGGAGGACTATGAGGACAATTCTCCGGACAAGGGAAATGTCGTCAATCTGAGCCGTCGCCGGAAGTCCAGCAAGTCCGAAACGTCCAACTTTAGTCTTCCTCCAAGCGAAGTCTCCAAAGGGCTGCCCTTCATAAAACCTGCAAACGACGCGCAGCCGACCGAAGATATTGATATCGAGGAGGAAGATCTTGCGGAGCTTGCTGAGCGTGATCCCAACTCCCAAGCACCCGGGGACCTGGGGGCGCATGATCCAACGCCAGTATCGCGAGGAAGAGCTTCTACAGTTTTGCGGTCGCCTTCGCCCTGTATACCGGCAGGGTGAGGCCCCGATCTGGTTTGCTATGAGTTCTGTCATTCCGGAAAACCTGGTCATCGATGATCTTATCCACATGGATGACATCGTGACCAAAAAGTCCTTCTTCTGGGACGCCGTTCGTCGCTGCAGTGGCATCATTCACCCCGACTACCTGGTAAAAGTGTGTCCCGAGCTCTTCGCGGATCGCAATCATGCAATGGCTGAGATGAACTTCGCCGGCTTCAGCTTCAAAGATGGCAAGCTGACCGGTGCGAAATCTCAGGGCTTCACGCCCTATCGCATCCAGTCCGACCGAGCTGACGCCTACACCTTCGTCCGCACGAGCCTCGACGACCATCAGAAACGAATTTCAGAAGTCCTCGAACACCTGTGTCTGTCGTATGACCGGATCGATCCGGTGGATCCTAACGCTGCGATCAAGTCTCTCGCGCGCGCCCGAACACCTGACAACATCGATATCGAGCTTGGAAAGATCGAGGATCGAGAAAGCAAAGAGAAGGCCGCCATCGAGGCTGTTGGTGGTGAGATCATCCGCCGCGGTTCCGTGAGGGCGGACCTTCTAAGGGGGAAGAAGGCTAACAGGCCAACGCACCCGCTCGAGTTTACCGCAGGAAGCACCGATCTCCTGAAAAAACGGTCGTTGAGATACGCTGATTTTGAATCCGCCCTCACTCTCTCGCATGTCTGGGACAAGATTGCTCATGAGAGAGAAGCACAGCGCGACCAGCTTCTGTGGGAAACCGGAGAGGAAACCTACGAGGCCCTTGGCGCGCATACATCAGATGGAGCATGACGTGTCGCTGGAAGAAGAAGACAGAGCTCCTGGTGCAAGAGATCGCCGGTTCTCAATGTGAGACGTCGGGCTGTTACCACGGTAACAGCCCGCGACTACGACCTCTTCTGCACCCAATCGGCATCTGCAATATGCTGAGGTCCCAAAGCCTGCAGCTTGTTCTCGGCAAACGCCCGTCCACTTAGATGTGCGTAGCCGTCCTGAGGCTCGACGTACTCGAGCTTGACCTTCAGCGTATCATCATCCTGACGGCGCAGGCTCAGCACTTCGAAGGCCACTTCCTTTGCGCCCGTTGACGCCATCTGGGGATCTGCAGTTTTCAGGAAGCCGCCCTGGACAGCCACATAGGCCTCCTTCTTCAACCCAAAGGCCTCGAGTTCATCCGCGCCGACTTTGACCTTCCCCACGATGCAGCGTTCCTCAGCGGCATCGAAAGCAGCAGTGTAGGATTTCTGGTCATCCTGAATAACCCGCGCAACCGCCTCCTGAATGGATTTCTCTGAAAATTTCGCAGCGGGAATATACCACGCTTCTCGCACGTTGCTTAGCCGGTCGATCTTCTTCAGATGGTGGTGGCAAGGGTGTCCGAGTGGCATCTTCAAGCGTAGCCCTCCGAGACCAGCGAACACTTCGAATTTCTGCATTACGCAGCCATGCTTGCGTAGGACCTCCATGTTGTGCTCCCAGGATTTCGGCGCTTGCGCCTTGAGCTGCTCGCCGATCTTCGAAACCAGCTCTGACGAGCTAGCGCGAGCGAATTTCGGCTTGATCTGCCACGCTCTTCTTTGTGGCGCCCAGCGCCCCTTGAGCTTTTTCATGAACGCGGTGAAGTCTCGGTCGTAGGGGAACACTACCTCAACAAGGTCATCCATTTCGTAAACCTGGACCGTGCCGAAATCTACCATTGCCATACGCTGAACCTCCATATCATGAAGGATAAGTGCGTCCGGTACTTGCCCTATCTTTAAACCACCAATCCTTTAACCAAGAATTGTTGACCCGCGCCACGCAAAATAGGATAAGGGCCACAGTTTGAGAGACAGGACATTTTCATGAGCTTGAGCGCGGACCAGATCTTGCAGCTCCCAGAGGAGCAGCGGCAAGACGCAATCGAGAAGAATATTGAAACACTATCGCTGGCTGACATCGAGAAGTTGTCGGCCACGCTGATCAAGCAGATCGAACAGGACTACCGGGTCACCGAAGGCTTCGCGAACAGCCAAAGCGCTGTGCGAGACCGCAAGGACTGGGAACCTGATTGGAAGCCAAAAGGAGTGGTCCAAGAAACCGAAGCTGACGAACCTTCAGATGAGGTAGTGTCAGAGGCTATTGCCGACACCGAACACCCTCAGAGAGAGGTCGCATCTGCCGCTTCTGAAGACCCAGAGGTGATCGAAGCCCCGACACGCCCCTTGATGCTTGAACCTGAACAGCGGGTCGACCTTCCCGAAGACGAGGAGGATGAGCATACGGAAGAATATCCCGACTTCGATGACGATCCTGCCGCCCGGCATGGCTTTGACGAGATCATTCCTCAGGAACAATGGGACCCCCGGCACGAAACAAGCGGTCTTGTCGCGCAAATGCATGCAAGTGCACGTGCGTCCCAGGAGGCGGCCACCCTGCGGGCCCCGAAGAAGGAATCCAAAGAGGCGAAAGAGCGCCCCTCCGTCCTCGAAGGGCTGGGTACACTGCAGTTCAAGCTTATGCCGCATTCGTGGGGGCTGGCTGGCGGGTACCTTGCGGCCAATGAGCTTGCAAGCCGCGTCTCCGAGTTCCAATCACAGATGGCTGGCATCAGCATCGGTATGGTTGTCGCGCTCGTGCTGTCAAAGATCTCCAAACAAGGCGCCACTCTTTCGGCACTGATTGTCGGCACCATCCTGAGCTGCGTCGCGATGTGGAAACTCGGCGTCCCCGATCTCGCTTCGGGTGAATTCGATGAGCGCGCCACCGCATTCTGCCTGGCCGTGGCTCTTGGCCTTCCCGCAGGCTTCGGCCTTCTGCGCGCAGCGATCAAGAAGGACTAGGTCCGGCAGGGCATCTCCTACCGCATTGCTCCGGGTGCGAACGGGTCTCTTTCGTCGTCCTCAAGCCTCTCTCGTTCGGCCCGGAGTTCCATGTCTTGCTGTGCTTTCGCCAGTGCTTTCGATCGGTACGCAGATGCCGAAGATAGCGCTTCCGAAAGACCCGACTTCGCGTGCTGGCGTTGTTGCGCAAATCTAGGGGATTCATCTCGTGAATCCAGCATGCTAGCCGGGCAGCATGAGCAGACCTCCGAAGCCGACCTACAAGA
>NZ_JBSWYX010000019.1:0-84480 GCF_056161345.1 Salipiger sp. ABF4_146
AGGCCGCAAAATCACGCCCCCTTCGGAACCCTTCCATCGGCGGGGCGAAGGCTTGAATTGCCATGGCGCTGACGGGGCCGACACCCGGGGCTGTCTGCAGGCGGATCGTCTCAGGATCGCTCTTGGCTTCTTCTTTGAGGCGCTTTTCTATTCTCATGATCCTGATGTCGAGACTGCCAATCTGCTCGAGGTGCAGGCGACAAAGCTCGGTGACGCCGGATGGGAGCGTGCTCTCTGGAGCATCGACCTGCGTCTCGAGTTTCCTGACAAATGTCCGTCCGGGAGGTGCGATGATGCCATATTCCATGAGGTGCCCGCGCAGCGCATTGATGAGCGCGTTGCGTTGTCGAACAAGGAGATCGCGCGTCTTGAAGACCATGGACCTGGCCTGCTGCTCGGCGGATTTCACGGGCACGAACCGCATCGTCGGACGCACCACGGCCTCCGCAATGGCCTCGGCGTCATTCGCATCGTTTTTCTGCCGCTTCACAAACGGCTTCACGTAGATCGGCGGGATGAGCCGCACCTCGTGCCCAATTTTCATGAACTCACGCCCCCAATAGTGCGACGAAGCGCAAGCCTCCATGGCGACAAGGCAGGGCGGGTGCTCGGCCATGAACCGGGTGAGCTGCGCCCGCGAGAGCTTCTTGCGGAACACGGGCCGTCCTGACGCCGCCGCGCCGTGAAGCTGAAAGACCGACTTTGCCAAGTCGATGCCGATGACTGTAACCTCTTCCACGGGTACCTCCTCCATGTTGGTGCGTTTCAACATCACCATCTTGGCACATCGCGATGCCGTTGCGGGGTGAGGTATCCACACCATCAGTGACCGAATTCCCTGCGGTGCGCGACGTCGTCCGGGCGGAACAGGATGCTGACATCACGGTCGAATTTCGGAGCCCGGCGCTTGCGGGCGCGACGTGGCCGGCGGGCCCTGCGGTGCTCGGGCAGGTACCACCAGAGCTCCTGCGCCATGCCTTCCTTCGAGTAGATGTACCGGTAGATCGTCTCTTGGCAGACCCGGAGCGTCGCACCTTCTTGGATCAGCCGGTTGCCGATCTGCTCGGGCGTCCAGCCGTTCTTGATCCGCTCAACAACCTGATTTCGAAGCTGCGGATGCCGGATCAGCTTGCGCTGGCGGGCGCGCCGATCGGTGGCCTGCCGATGCGCAGCGGCGCCGTAGTAGCCATCATAGCCCGGCAGGCACTCATCGCTGAACCAGTTCCGCTTGATCTCGCGGTAAATGGTGGCTTTCGAGCGCTGCAGCACGCGGGCCATCTCCCGGACAGGGACCTTTGCCAGCTTCCAGCGTTCGATCTGGACACGTTCCTTAACGCTCAGTTGCGCGTAAACCGCTCCCATGGCAGACTCTCTCCATTAGATAACCATCTGGTTTCTAATGGGAGTCGCACTTGAGGGTAGCGCGCACCCCTACACATATGTTGCTCGTATAAGAATAGTTATGTATTAATTGGCGCATTGTACCCGGACGTCTTTGAACCCGGTGCTTGGCAACGTCTAGAAATGACCCTGTGAAGAGGGCAGCTAGCGCAAGGCCGCGTCGAGATTCTGGATCACCGGATAGACCCTCCCGCAGCTTAGAGTTTTAGAGTTCGTGCCCGTCTTCGATCTCTACACCCAGCTCTGCAGCATGCTCAGCCTGCCGCTCTCGCGCGACGGCCTGGTAGGCCTCCACGGTCTCGCGCTCGCGCGCCCCCTGCCCCACCACGAGGTCTGCCTCGTTCTTCAGCTCGGCCGCGACCGCCGCCCGAACCTCGGGATCGCGGATCTCATCCTGCAGCGGGGTGCTGTCCCCCTCGAGCACGCGTCCCAGATCTGCATCCGAGAGCGCCTCCGTCATCCGATCAACGAGGCTCTCGATGGCGGGCACGTCGGCAAGATGGTGGTGCTTGTCCACGGTCAGCAGCTGGTCGAGCGCGAGCTGCTCGACAAGGTCGCGCGGCACCGCCACGCCGTCGATGGTCCGATGCCCCTCTTCGAGCACCAGGCTCAGGCGCGCCGAAGCCTCCTCGTCCAGACTTTCCGCCCGGCCGCGCCACAGCGCCGCCTGCGCCAGGGAGTGGTCGCCCTGCGCCGCGTATTCCGCCATCTCCTCCGGCGTCGTGCTAAGCTGCGCCATAAGATCCGCATCCTGCGCAAAGGCGGCGGTCAGCGCGTCGCGCATGTCGTCCAGCGTGCTGTCGATCTGCCCAACGCGGGGATCCTCCGCCTCGAGCGCGTCCCGCACGTGCTGCAGCGACGTCGGGGTTAGGTGCGCGAAGAGATCACCCCCGACATCCGCAACCTTCGCATGGTCCTTGAAGAAGGGATCGGCCTGGGTCGCCGCCAGGAGCTCGGTGCTGGTGCGGGAAAACTCCGCCTCCATCCGCACCCGTTCCGGCCCGGCCTCCATGGCCTGAATGCTCTCCCAGGTCTCCCGCGCCTCGGCCAGCACCTGCTCGCGCGCCTGCGTCATGGCCGCGACGGGATCAAAGCTCCCATCCTGCATGGCGGCGTGCGTCTGCGGTGGCATCAGGGTGTCTGCCTCGGGCAAGAGACGTCCTCCGTCTTCTAAGGTTTGCGCCGACGCGAAGAACGCCTGCGACAGCTTTTCCATGAACGCGTTTCCAGGACCGGAGAGCGAAGCCAGAAGACCAAGACTGGAATATTGCCGCGCAAAGTCCTGCACCTCCGCGCGGCGGTGCGCCCTCTCCGCGTCCGACATCGGCGGCGGCGGGACCAGATCCCCCCGGCCCGTCTTGTCATGCGCCGCCCGATACTCGGTCTCGCGCGGCGGGTTCTCGATGATCCCGCGCGACAGGCGATTGGAGGCCACCATGTCGATGCCATGCGCCCTCGAGAGCTCCGCATGGCACTCGCGCATCACGTCGTAGTTCAGATCAGACTTCATGCTGATCGACAGGAAGTTGCCCCAGTCGCAACCGACCTTGTCGACGACAAAATGCGCATGGATGTGGTCCGGGTCGCGGTGCACCGCGGCGACGTAGCGCCACTGATCGCCATAGTCTCCGCTGGCAAAGATCGCCTGCCCCCACTCCCGGGCGACGGCCTCGGCCGCGTCGATGCCCGTGCCCTTGGGAAAGCTCAGGATGATATGGTCGGTATGCCCGCGCCGCGGCGCGCCGCGCCAGGACGAGGACCAATCCTCGACCGCCCGCGACAAAGTGTTGGGGCGAAGATCACGGTCCACCCCGGCGAAGTTGGTCCAGGTGGCATGCGCCGCGTCTTCCCGGGTGATGTAGTTGAGCTGACGCGTCAGCTCCTCCTTCGAGTGACAGCCCCCAGCCCGGATCCGCTTCACCACCGACTGCGGCGATCGCTGCGCATTGCCGGCAAAGGCCCGGAAGGATCGGGCCTGCACGCTGCTTTGCCCCGCGCCCGGAACACGTGTGCCACTCCCGCCGCTGCGGCTGCGCCGCGCGAGGTCCTCGAGCGGATAGCCAAGAACCGCCTCCTCGATCGACAGCGACCCCGCCCTCATTTGTCCACCTCCGGGAAGGCCACATCCGCCAGCGTCCGCCGGCGCGCCACGTTGATGACATGGGTCAGCGCCTCGGTGAGATCCCCCACCCGCGCGTCGAGCTGCGCCACGGTCTTGCCGTCGCGGGCGTTCCACTTGAGCCGCCCGGAGTTCGCAAGCTGGGTCATCTGGTTGAGATTGCGCCCCACCGCCACGAGCTCGCGGCGGCTCTGCGCCAGCGCCTCGATCTCCTCGACCCGCAGATCAAGCGCCCCAACGGCCAGCCGCATGAGGCGCCGAATGCCATCCGACGGTGTCAGCCCCTCGGCCTCCATCAGCGCCTTGAAGGCCGCGTATTCCTCGACACTGACCCGCGTGCCGATCACCGCGCCCTCGGTCGTCGTGTGCGACGAGGCCGCCTGGTTTCGCACCCGCGCCACCGTCTGACGCGACCGTCCGCAGCGCCGGGCGATCTCGGTATCGGGCAATCCCTCGCCCAAGAGGCGATTGATCTCGGCAATATCCTTGTGGGTGAGACGGGGCCCGCGAGGCATATCGCAACCTCAAGCGGCAATCAAAATTCAAACACGCTCTATAGGTGTGCAACACAATACCGTTCCAGCCAACCGACCATGAAGGCCGGTTTTCGCCCCTTCGGGGGATTTCCGCTTGCGGAAACCGGTCAGCCTTCATGGTCTCCGTCTCGCGCCCGGTGACCACTCGGGGTCACTTAGGCAGGGCGCGGTGATCCGCAGGCCAGGAGGCGGCAATCTCGCCCCCGCGAGAGCTGCCGCCGGGGCCGTCCGCGGATCACACCCGTCCCGATGTGCCTGGCGTGGGGCGCACGCGCCCCATGCCAGGCGGAGAGGGCCAATGTGCGATTTTTTTGGCCCCCAGCCCTATGTGCGCTCCGCGCTCAATGATCTGGCCAAAAAATTTCGGCGAGTGCTGGGGCGCTGGAACGCATGAAAACAGGAGAGCAGGAGAGCAGGAATGAATGACTGCACGATGGCAGGAATGCTGGATCGGCGGAATGCTGCAGATATTGAAATATTGAGTTTTTAACTCATTGAGATGATGAGAGCTTGAGTGCAGGAGCCGTGGTGATGTTGATTGCTGGAGGCTTGGGACGCCGGAGTTCTGGCGTGCTGAATGTGTGGACCGCAGGACTTGGAGGACCGGGCTTAAACTCTTTAGAGTGCCACCTCGTCATCTGCGGTCGCCAGTGGCGTTTTCCTGATCTTATAGTCGTGACTGCGGCATGGGTTGCGGGGCAACGCGAGGTCCTCCGCGAGAAGCTGAGGAAGTAGAGTGCAAAGCTTGCTTACACCTAGGACGCAACGCTCAATTCACCCCAACCAAACCCCGCTCTCCAGCACCCGCCGGACCACACCCGTCTGCCCTCTGACCCCCATGCGCGCATAGATCTGCTTGGAGGTGCTGCGCGCCGTCTCCAGCGTCCAGCCAAGCTCTTCGGCGGCCTGCGCGAGGCTCCGCCCGTCGCAGAGGCAGGCGGTCAGGCGTGCTTCGCTGCGGTTGAGGCCGAAGCCTTCCGCCAGCCGCTCAGGGGGCAGTGCCCGGGCGGAAAGCTCCCGGCGCAGGCGGCCGACGAAGTGCGGGGTCCCGGCGAGGGTCTCTCTGGTCAGCGCGAGATCCAACCGCGGCGCGGCGCTGAGCGTCAGGCGCTGTACGCCGCCCTGTGCCGCGGCGGCCAGCGCCTGGCGCAGTGCTTGGGCGGCGGGGGCGGCGAGCGCGAGGCGCCCGTCGGCGCGCAAGGCGATCCCGGCCTGCGTGCGCAGCTGCTCGGCGAGGCCGTCGGCCATGGCGCTCACCTGCCCCGCCGCGGTGAAGAGGATCCAGCCCGCGCCGAGGTCTGCGCTGATCTGCCGGTCAAGCGCGGCATGGGCGCGTTCAGCCTGCAGTTGCCGCCAGCCGCTCAGCGCCGGGCCCAGATGCGGCGCGAGACTCGACAGCTGCAGGCCATCCACGGCGCGGAAATCCTCGCCCGCGCGCTGCAACACCAGCAGCGCCAGCCCGCCCTCGGCCAGTCGCAGGCGCAGCGCCCGCAGCGGGCGCGGCGGCGGGGGGGCGCCGGGGGGAAGCGGCAGATCGACCTGCGAATAGACGCGTCCGGTGCGCATGCGCTCGAGCGTGGCCTCGCCGGGGCCCGGCCAGTCCGCCCCCGCCGACCAGCGCGGCGCACGAGGGCCGGTCGCGCCCCCTGCCCCGCCAGCCGCCTGCAGACGCAGCTCGGCCCTGCCCGCCTGCGTGACCTGCGCCAGAAGCTCCAGAAATTCGGGCCAGAGATCCCCGTTGGGGGCGGCATCGCTGCCGGGAACTCTGCCCAGAGAGGCAGCAAACAGCGCCCGCAGCAGGGCAGTTTCATCCGACATGGCAGCGCTTTTCCGCTTTTCTGCACAACTACCCCCCATATGGGGGGTTATTGGCGCAAACCGCAAGGCTAGCTCTCAGGGTCAATTGAGTTCAGGCAGAGATCCCCGATGGACAGCAAAACCCTCACCCACCTGCAGCGCCTGGAAGCGGAAAGCATTCACATCCTGCGCGAGGTCGTCGCCGAGGCCGAGAACCCGGTCATGCTCTACAGCGTCGGCAAGGACAGCGCCGTGATGCTGCACCTTGCGAAAAAGGCCTTCTACCCCTCGCCGCCGCCGTTCCCGCTGATGCATGTGGACACCACCTGGAAGTTCCAGGACATGTACAAGCTGCGCGACAAGGCGGCCAAGGACGCCGGCATGCAGCTGCTGGTCCATCAGAACCCCGAGGCGAAAGAGCGCGGCATCAACCCGTTCGACCATGGCGGGCTGCACACCGACATGTGGAAGACCGAAGGGCTGAAGCAGGCGCTCGACAAGTATAATTTCGACGTGGCCTTCGGCGGCGCCCGCCGCGACGAGGAGAAATCCCGCGCCAAGGAGCGCGTGTTCTCGTTCCGCTCGGCCAACCACCGCTGGGATCCGAAAAACCAGCGCCCCGAACTGTGGCGGCTTTACAATGCGCGCAAGGCCAAGGGCGAGAGCGTGCGGGTGTTCCCGATCTCCAACTGGACCGAGCTGGACATCTGGCAGTACATCCACCTCGAGGGCATCGAGATCGTGCCGCTGTATTTCTCGGCGCCGCGCCCGACGGTGGAGCGCGACGGGCTGATCCTGATGGTCGACGACGACCGCTTCCCGCTGCGCGACGGCGAAGAGCCTGTCATGCGCTCGGTGCGCTTCCGCACGCTGGGCTGCTACCCGCTGACCGGCGCGGTGGAAAGCGAGGCGCAGACCCTGCCCGAAGTGATTCAGGAAATGCTGCTGACCACCACCTCGGAACGCCAGGGCCGCGCCATCGACCACGATCAGGCCGCCTCGATGGAGAAGAAGAAGCAGGAAGGCTATTTCTGAGCGCGCCTGAAACGCCGCGCCAGCCTCCCTTCCAGCCCCTCATTTTCAGGTACACGCCATGACCACCCAGGACCCCATCTACAAGACCGACGCGCTGATCGCCGAGGACATCGACGCCTATCTCGAGGCGCACCAGCACAAGACCATGCTGCGGTTCATCACCTGCGGCTCCGTCGATGACGGCAAGTCGACGCTGATCGGCCGCCTGCTCTACGACAGCAAGATGATCTTCGAAGATCAGCTCGCCGCGCTTGAGTCGGATAGCAAGCGCTCGGGCACCCAGGGCGAAGAGATCGATTTTGCGCTGCTCGTCGACGGGCTTGCCGCCGAGCGCGAGCAGGGCATCACCATCGACGTCGCCTACCGTTTCTTCGCCACCGAAAAGCGCAAGTTCATCGTCGCCGACACGCCGGGCCACGAGCAGTACACCCGCAACATGGTGACCGGCGCCTCCACCGCCGATCTCGCGGTGATCCTGATCGACGCGCGCAAGGGCGTGCTGACCCAGACCCGCCGCCACAGCTATCTGGTGCATATGCTGGGCATCCGCCACGTGGTGCTGGCGGTGAATAAAATGGATCTGGTGGATTACGACCAAGAGACCTTCGACAAGATCGTCGCCGATTACCGCGCTTTTGCCGAGAGCATCGGCATCGAAAGCTTCACCCCGATCCCGATCTCCGGCTTCAAGGGCGACAACATCACCGGCCCGAGCGAGAACACCCCGTGGTACGACGGCACCGCGCTCTTGCCGCTGCTGGAGACCGTCGAGGTCGAAGACAGCCGCGAGCAGGCCGGCCCGTTCCGCATGCCGGTGCAATGGGTGAACCGCCCCAACCTCGATTTCCGCGGCTTCTCCGGGCTCATCGCCTCGGGTCAGGTGCGCCCGGGCGATCCGGTGCGGGTGCTGCCCTCGGGCAAGACCTCGACCATCGCGCGCATCGTCGCCCTGGGCGGCGACAAGGATCTCGCTGTGGCCGGCGAGTCGGTGACCATCACGCTGGCCGATGAGATCGACTGCTCGCGCGGGCAGGTGATCGTCGCGGCGCAATCGCCGCTCGAGGTCGCCGACCAGTTCGAAAGCACGCTGGTGTGGATGGACGAGCACGCGCTGCTGCCCGGCCGCGCCTACTGGCTGAAGATCGGCACGCAGACCGTCTCGGCCACCGTCGCCGAGCCGAAATACGAGGTCAACGTCAACACCCAGGAGCATCTGGCCAGCAAGACGCTGGATCTCAACGCCATCGGCGTGGCCAATGTCACCACCGACCGCGAGATCCCCTTTGCGCCCTACGCCGAGAGCCGCGATCTGGGTGGTTTCATCCTGATCGACAAGCTGACCAACCACACGGTCGCCGCGGGCATGCTGAACTTTGCCCTGCGCCGGGCGCAGAACGTGCATTGGCAGGCCACCGACATCGGCCGCGAGCACCATGCCTCGATGAAGCACCAAAAGCCCGCCGTGCTGTGGCTCACTGGCCTGTCGGGGTCGGGAAAATCGACCATCGCCAATATCGTCGAGAAGAAGCTGGCGCGGATGAACCGTCACACCTTCCTGCTGGATGGCGACAACGTGCGCCACGGTCTGAACAAGGATCTGGGCTTCACCGAGGCTGACCGGGTGGAGAACATCCGCCGCGTCGGCGAGGTCGCCAAGCTGATGACCGATGCCGGCCTGATCGTGATCACCGCCTTCATCTCGCCGTTCCGCTCGGAGCGCGACATGGTGCGCGGCATGATGCAGCCGGGCGAGTTCGTCGAGGTCTTCGTCGACACCCCGCTGGAAGTGGCCGAGAGCCGCGACGTGAAAGGTCTCTACGCCAAGGCCCGCTCGGGCCAGCTGAAAAACTTCACCGGCATCGACAGCCCCTACGAGCACCCCGAGTCGCCCGAGATGCGCATCGACACCACCGAGATGACCGCAGAAGAGGCCGCCGACGCGATCATCGCCCGGCTGATCCCGTAAGCGGGACAGCCACGCGCAAGGCACAGGGAAAGGGCCCCGGCGGTGATCTCCGCCGGGGCCCTTTTTGTAGGCCGCGCTGACACAAAGACGCCCGACAAAAATCTTGCCCGGTGCCCCGCCTCCGTGAAGAATAACCGCCGCCTGCGATCTGTACCGCAGGCTGGGGTGAGCCTCCTGCGCAGCGCCGGGGGCGGGTAACGAGGGCACTGGTATGGCTGACTATTTCGATGATCTCCGGCGCGTCGCCGCCGAACGGTACGACATGAATTTCGACGATCTCGCCTTCGGCGTGCTCGCGCGGGTCTATCGCTCCTCCGTCAGCGAATACAACTTCGGGGCCGTGGACACGGTCGACGAGACCGCTTCTGGCTGGATCGATATCTCCGACCCGCAGCGCCAGACCAATCTCGCGGTCTACGAGGGCGACAACGTCTATTTCTATGCCGGGCTGATCAACCGCCAGACAGATGAGCCGCTGTCGAACTGGACGCGCATCTGGGGCAAGTCCTGGTTTGTCGATCATGTGCTCGAACTGGAGCTCGACGGCATCGATCAGGGCGACAGCAAGGACACCGCCGTCTGGGGGCCAACCTACGATCCGGAGTATTACCTCGAAAGCGGCGAAAGCTTCGAAGGGGTCGACGGCTACGACAGCTACCTGATGACCCAGACCCGGGAGTCGCTGTATGATTTTGACTGGTGGGATTTCGACTTCGGCGATTTCACTCTGCGCTCCTCCTACGCCGGGCCTGGGCGGGCGGAGGCCGAAGAGGGCGAGCGCACGATCGAGACGGTCTATATCAACGCCACTTGGCAGAACCCGTTTTTCAATTTCATCGGCGAGGTGGTGATCCCCGGGCTGGACGTCGGCACGACCACCGGCCTCGAGTCCTCGGACGCGACCCCGGCCACCACCGGCTATGACGACATCGTCTACGGCGAGGGCGAGTTCGACGGTACGATCTCCATCGGGACCCCCGCCGCCTTCAACTACATCGATCTGCCCGACGGGGTTTATTACCCCTCGCGCTATGCCGAGGCGGTGGCCCCCGAGTTCACCGACAGCGCGGCCTTTGTCGTGCCCGAATACGAGGTCTTTGCCCGCTCTCCCACGCTGGCCGTGCCGATCGATGCGCTCTCAACGATCAACGACCCCGACAGCGAGGGGCTGCTGGAGCTTCACGCGGGCTATTTGGGGGCGCCCGATCTGGAGGCCGCGGCCTTCGGCGACGTCACCGTCTCGGGCAACACACTCTACTATCGGCCCAACGAAGAGTTCGGGCGGATCAACTTCGACATCATCACCTTCTATGTGCTGGATCAGGATGGAAAGTTTGCCTTCGGCAATGTCGAGGTGACCTCCTACGAGAGCATTCAGGTGGGATACGGCGGCGTTCACCCTTACAGCGAGATCACCTACAGTCACCCCGAGCCCGGCGCGCCGGGCTACGCCGAAAGCCTGCTCGACGAAACCTACCGCGGCAGCGATGCCAAGGATTACCTCGATGGCGGCTGGGGCCATGACACGCTGCTGGCCGAAGGCGGCAACGACTGGCTGCACGGCGAACTGGGCGACGACCTTCTCGAGGGCGGTTTCGGGCGTGACACGCTGATCGGCGGCGAAGGCGATGACACGATCTTCGGCGGCCCCGGTGACGACATCGCCTATTTCCTCGACCCGCTTTCGACCGTCACCGTTGCGCGCTCGGGCGAGGGCCTGCTGCTGACCTCGTCCGAGGGCACCGATTACGTCGCCCCCGATGTCGAGACCCTTGGCTTCGGCGAGACCTGGGAGACGCTGGTCGAATACAGTTTCGACGATCTCTACGGCGAGGACACCGGTGGCCCCGATACCGAGCCCCCTGCCCCCGCGCCCAGCGAGACCGTGCGGGTCTATGGCGACAGCGACAGCGGCGGACGCATCCTCGGCAGTTCGATCGGCGATTTTCTCTACGGCGACGGGCTACAGGCGCGCTACTTCATCGACACCGCCAATGCCGTCTACAGGCTCTATCAGGCCACTTTGGGCCGCGCTCCGGACATCACCGGCCACGTCAACTGGACGACTCGGATCGCGATGAACGAGGTGGCGCTGGAGGATATCGCCACCGGCTTCGTCGCCAGCCCCGAGTTTCAGGCGCGCTATGGCGACCTCGACACCGAAGGCTTCGTCACCTTGCTCTACACCAACGTACTGGACCGCGCGCCCGATGCCGCCGGGCTGGAAAACTGGAGCGCAAGGCTCGAGGCCGGAGCCTCGCGGGAGCAGGTGGTGCTGGGCTTTTCGAACTCGGCCGAGTTCCAGCGCGGCACCGAGGCCGCGGCCACCCGTTTCGCCATCGACTCCGACCCGGCCAGCTGGAGCGACGATGTCTTCCGTCTCTATCAGGCCACCCTGGGCCGGACGCCGGATCTTGCCGGGTTCGAGAACTGGTCGGAGCGGCTCAGCGAGGGCCGCCCGCTGCTCGCGGTGATCGACGGCTTCGTGCAATCTCCGGAGTTTCAGGCCACCTACGGTGAACTCGACACCGAAGGCTTCGTCACTCTGCTCTACAACAACGTTCTGGACCGCGACCCCGATGCCGCCGGGCTGGAGAACTGGAGCGCAAGGCTCGAGGCGGGCGCCAGCCGCAGCGAAGTGGTCATGGGCTTTTCCCAAAGCGCCGAGTTCACCGCCGCCACCGCGCCAGCCCTGACAGACTGGCTGCACGCGCAGGGCCCGCATGACGAGCTGGCCGGGATCGGCGGCACCGACCAGATGTTCGGCGGCCGGATGTCGGATGTCTTCATGTTCTCGCCCGATCTGGCCGGACGCACCACCATCCGCGATTTCGAGCCTTGGGACGAGATCAACCTCAGCAGCTTCGGCTATGTGGATGCCGACGAGGCGCGCTCGCATTTCACCCGCACCGAAGACGGGCTGCTGTTCTCCGACGGCGATGTCGAAGTGCTGGTGCAGAGCCTGCCGGGCGAGACCTTGCCCGGACTAAACAGCCTGCTGCTGGATATCGGCACTGCCGCCGAGACGCTCATCTGATGCGCTGAAGCTGAGGTCGGGAGGGCGAACTCCCGTCCCTACTGGCCGCGCTGCAATAGGCGCGACCAAACTTGCCTGATCCTTCTGCTTGACGACGCTGAAGACGTTGCATGTCGGCGGCGTCTGACGCAGCTATGCTGCAACAGCAGCAAGAGGATGATCCGACCCATGGCACCGAAGTTTGGAACGAGCGGCCTGCGCGGCCTCGTGGTGGAGCTGACCCCCGAGTTGGTGGCCGACCACGTGCGGGCTTTCGCCGCGGCCTGCGATCATGGCGGTACGGTGTGCGTCGGGCAGGACCTGCGCCCCTCCAGCCCGCGCATCGCCGGCGACATCATCGCCAGCGCTCGCGCCGAGGGACTGCGGGTGATCGATTGCGGTGCACTGCCCACCCCGGCGCTGGCGCTGGCCGCGCAGGAGGCCGGAGCCGGGGCCATCATGGTCACCGGCAGCCACATCCCCGCCGACCGCAACGGGCTGAAGTTCTACACCCGCAGCGGCGAGATCACCAAGGCGGACGAGGCGGCGATCTCAGAAGCGCTCGGGCGCCCGGCGGGCGGCGAGACGGGCACGCTGGAGCAGGATCCGCAGGCCGCCGCGCGCTTCGTTGCGCGCTATACAGGCCCACTCGGGCGCACCGCGCTCCATGGCAAGCGCATTGGCCTTTATGCCCATTCCGCCGTAGGCCGCGACGATCTGCGCGCCATGCTCGAAGGGCTCGGCGCCGAGGTGCTCGAACTGGGCCGCTCCGAAAGTTTCATCCCGGTCGACACCGAGGCGGTTGATCCCGACACCCGCGCGCAGATCAAGGCGTGGGTCATCGAGCACCGGCTCGACGCGCTGGTCTCCACCGATGGCGACAGCGACCGACCGCTGCTGGCCGATGAGACCGGCACCATCGTGCCCGGCGACATCATGGGCCAAATCACCGCCGAGGCGCTGGGGGCCGAGGCGGTGGTGACGCCGATCTCTTCGAACTCGGGCGTCACCCGCAAGGGCTTTGGCCGGGTGCTCACCACCCGCATCGGCTCGCCCTTCGTGATCGCCGGGATGGAAGAGCTGGGCGGCAAGGTGGTGGGCTATGAGGCCAATGGCGGCTTCCTGCTGGGCTTTGAGGCCACGGGTCCAGAGGGCACGCTGGCACCGCTGCCGACCCGCGACTGCATGCTGCCGCTGATCCTGACGCTGATCGCTGCTGGGGATGGCCCGGTCTCGGCCCGCGTGGCCCAAGAGCCGCCGGTGGTGACTATGGCAGACCGGCTGCAAGAGGTGCCGCAAGAGGCCTCGCAGCCCTTCGTGGCGAAGCTGCGCGAGGATGCGGGCGCGCGGGCCGACTTCCTGTCGCGGCTCGGCGCCGAGGAAGCGGGATGCGATCTCACCGACGGCGTGCGGATGACCTTGGCGGACGGCCGCATCGTGCACGTGCGCCCCTCGGGCAATGCGCCGGAACTGCGGCTCTACGTCGAGGCGGCCGACCGGACTGGCGCCGAGGCCCTCATGCAGACCGGTCTGGCCCAACTGCGCAAGGCGGTGCTGGGCTGAGGAAAGACCGCACAAGGGCATTCGGCTAAGCAAGCAAGGTACAGCGAAAGATAGACGGCGGTGTCCCCTAGATGGATCTCTTTAGCGTGGCTTGCCATGACCTGACACAAGGCCCCGTCGCCTATCTTTTGCGTACGCACCACCTTGCCGCTGACTTATTCCCCTTGGAGACACCTTCTCGGGCAAAACGCAGTACAGTGCGCCCTTTGTGCGTCTCCGGGAAGCGAAGTCTCTTGCATCCAGAGAGGGGGTGCGGTCCTTTGCGGTTAAGATTTAATAAAGACGTATTCATCTACCGTTAGCATAAGACTGCGCCTCTTTCAGGGGGCGCCAGTCACAGAAAACAGTGCAAAAAACATAGCCTACGAAAATGTAGGAAGTGCATTTTCTCGGAACCCGTCGTAGGCCAATCCGATGAACAGTTTCAAAGGGATGTACCTTGCAAATCGAAGAAACCGTCCTCCCCGGTGTTCTGATCCTGACCCCGCGCCGTTTCGGCGACAACCGCGGGTTCTTTTCCGAAAGCTGGAACAAGGACCGGATGGCCCAGAACGGGCTCGACTATGATTTCGTGCAGGACAATCACTCGCTGTCGCGCGAGGTAGGCACCGTCCGCGGCCTGCATTTCCAGGCGCCGCCGCACGCTCAGGCCAAGCTGGTGCGCTGCGGGCGCGGGCGGCTCTTTGACGTCGCCGTCGACATCCGCCGCGGCTCGCCCACCTACGGCAAATGGGTCGGCGAGGAGCTGAGCTTCGAGAACGGCAAGCAGCTGATGATCCCTGCCGGCTTCCTGCACGGCTTTGCCACGCTCGAGCCGGACACCGAGATCATCTACAAGTGCACCGATTACTATGCGCCCGACTGCGACGGCGCCGTGCGCTTTGACGATCCGGACATCGCCATCGACTGGGGCATCGACAACAGCGCCGCCGTGCTTTCGGACAAGGACGCCGCCGCGCCCTTCCTGAAAGACTTCGACAGCCCGTTCACCTTTGAAGGATAAGCCCAGATGAAACTCCTGATCACCGGCGGCGCCGGCTTCATCGGCTCGGCTGTGGTGCGCCTGGCAATTGCCCGCGGCCACGAGGTGGTGAACCTCGACGCGCTCACTTACGCCGCCTGTCTCGAGAACGTGGCCGAGGCGGCGCAGAGCCCGGCCTATGCCTTCGAGCAGGCCGACATCCGCGACCGCGCGGCGCTCGACCGGGTCTTTGCCGCGCACAAGCCCGACGCGGTGATGCATCTCGCCGCCGAGAGCCATGTCGACCGCTCGATCGACGGGCCAGGCGATTTCATCGAGACGAATATCACCGGCACCTACAATATGCTCGAAGCCGCCCGCGCTTATTGGGCGGCGCAGGGCAAGCCCGAGAGCTTCCGCTTCCATCATATCTCCACCGACGAGGTCTTCGGCTCGCTGCCCGCCGACCCTTCGGTGCAGTTCACCGAAGACACGCCCTACGACCCGCGCTCGCCCTACTCGGCCTCGAAGGCCAGCTCGGACCACCTGGTGCGCGCCTGGCACGAGACCTACGGGCT
The DNA here is from genome assembly GCF_056161345.1 of Salipiger sp. ABF4_146. Lineage (NCBI taxonomy): Bacteria > Pseudomonadati > Pseudomonadota > Alphaproteobacteria > Rhodobacterales > Roseobacteraceae > Salipiger > Salipiger sp. ABF4_146. Next base: position 14,973 of record NZ_JBSWYX010000019.1, read on the forward strand.
GCCGGTGGTGCTGACCAACTGCTCCAACAACTACGGGCCGTATCACTTCCCCGAAAAGCTGATCCCGGTGGTGATCCTCAACGCGCTGGCCGGCAAGCCGCTGCCGATCTACGGCAAGGGCGACAACATCCGCGACTGGCTCTACGTCGAGGACCACGCCGACGCGCTGCTGCTGGTGGTGGAAAAGGGCGCGCTGGGGCGCAGCTACAACATCGGCGGCGAGAACGAGCGCACCAACCTCGAGTTGGTGAAGACCCTGTGTGCGATCCTCGACGGCAAGCGCCCGAAGGACAGCGGCAGCTACGCCGATCAGATCACCTTCGTCACCGACCGCCCGGGCCACGACGCGCGCTACGCGATCGACCCCAGCCGCATCCGCGAAGAGCTCGGCTGGCGCCCCTCGGTGACCGTCGAGGAAGGGCTCGAGAAGACCGTGCAATGGTATCTCGACAACGAGGCCTGGTGGCGGCCGCTGCAGGAGCGCCACGGTGTCGGCGAACGGCTGGGGACAGGCGGGGCAAAGGCCAGGCAGGACGCCTGACAGATTTCGACCACAGGACATTTCCAATGGAGCGAGTTTCAAAATGAGTGAGCGCAAAGGCATTATTCTCGCCGGAGGCTCTGGCACGCGGCTCTACCCGATCACCCTCGGCGTGTCGAAGCAGTTGCTGCCGGTCTATGACAAGCCGATGATCTACTACCCGCTGACCGCACTGATGCTGGCCGGCATTCGCGAGATCTGCCTGATCACCACACCGCAGGATCAGGAGCAGTTCCAGCGGACCCTCGGCGATGGCAGCCAGTGGGGCATCTCGCTCACCTACGTCGTGCAGCCCAGTCCGGACGGGCTGGCTCAGGCTTATCTTCTGGCCGAGGCGTTTCTGGACGGCGCTCCTTCGGCCATGGTTCTGGGAGACAATATCTTCTTTGGCCACGGCCTGCCCGACATGCTGGCCGAGGCCGATCTGCAGACCACCGGCGGGACCGTTTTCGGCTACCATGTCGCCGACCCCGAACGCTATGGCGTGGTCGATTTCGACGACACAGGCCGGGCCCGCGCGATCATCGAGAAGCCGGAGGTGCCGCCCTCAAGCTACGCGGTGACCGGTCTATACTTCCTCGACGGCACCGCCCCCGAGCGGGCGCGGGATGTCAAACCCTCGGCCCGTGGCGAACTGGAAATCACCACGCTGCTCGAGAGCTATCTGCATGAGGGTAACCTTCAGGTGAAGCAGATGGGACGCGGCTACGCCTGGCTCGACACGGGAACCCATGCCTCGCTGCTCGACGCGGGCAATTTCGTGCGCACCCTGACAGAACGTCAGGGCCAGCAGGTCGGCAGCCCCGACGAAGTGGCCTTCCTGATGGGCTGGCTTGACCGTGACGCGCTGACCAAACGCGCAGAGCGCTTCGCCAAGAACAGCTATGGCGCCTATCTCAAGCGCCTGCTCGGATAGCACTGGTCAGCCGCGGGGCGCGCCAGCACTGCCGCAGCCAGACCGCACAAAGCCCGCGGATGTGACTGTACGTCTGTCGCGCTGCAAGGAACGCGCCTTGAGCGGAATAGTCGCAGCGTGCGGCCTGTCTGTGCCGGACTTTTTCTTGAATGTTGCGAACGGGAGGGTTCCGGGATAGCCCTCGACGGCGGTGTTTCCCGCAACAGGCTGGCCTCGCGCCACCTGCCCCGAGACTTTGAGGTTTGGCAATGATCATCAAGAGAAAGAGGGATGCAGCAAGTCCCGTGGCCGGAGTGCCCGACCGTGGGACGATCGAGCTTGCCTATAATCTCTTTCTCGACCGTGCGCCCTCGGAGGCTGAACTCGCGGCGATGCAGGCAAACCAGCAGAGCCTGTCCGACCTCCGCACTACGTTCCTGAAATCACCGGAGTTCCGCGTCAAACTGCAGCGCTTGGAGGCGCGCGGGGACAAACCGGCGGAGCCCGAATTGAATGGGCGGGCGCTGATCCACATCCATATGCCCAAGACCGCCGGGCGTACTCTGAACCATATCCTGCGGGAAAATTTCCCGCAGGCCCGCACCACGCATCTGCTGGACCCCGACCTGCGCCAGTTCCAGAAGCGACCGCTGGCCGAGCGCAACGGGCTGCGGTTTATCTACGGGCATATCTCGCGCAACGTGCTGGAGACCGCCACGAGCTTCCTGCCGCAGGGTCATATGTACATCACCCTGCTGCGCGAGCCGCAAAGCCGCCTGCTCAGCCTCTTCCGCTATATCAAACGCACCCGCAGCCATCCCATGCATGCGGATGTCACCAAGGCGAAAATGTCCTTCGGAGAGTTTCTCGAGCATTCGCTTGAGGCGAAGACTCCGCTGCAGGAGGTCGACAACGGGCAGATGCGCCGACTGGCGAGCACCCGTGTCCCCCCCGAGCGGACCGACCTCACCCCGGCCATCTTCCAGCAGGCACTGCACAACATGTTCGCGGACAACATGATCTACGGGCTGACCGAGCATTTCGATGATTTCCTGGCGCTGCTGGTCGAGCGAAAGATCATCGCCAGCCAGAGTGAGAAACGGGTCAATTCCTCTCCGGTCCCGACAAAGATCGACGCCGTGCTGGGCGATCTGAGCGCCGACCAGAAGGCGCTTCTGCACGACTTCACCGTCTGGGACACGCGTTTTTACGAGATTTGCAGAGACGCATATCTCGCCCAACGGCAAGGCTGAGCGGCAGAACCCGACGCCTCGATCGCGCCTATTTGCCGATTAGCTCTCTAGAAACGGGTGGAGGGCTGCGCCGTGCTGCCGGTCACTGCGGACTAGTTCGGTTTTCTCTTTCGGCCCCGACCTATCCCCACGTCAAAACCCGCACGCCTCATTGACATTCCGCCACCGCACGACTCATCCTGCGCGTGTGTTTCCGGGCCGGTCCATCACCGCCGAGGTCCCGGAAAAGAGATTGTAACGAATGGGAATTTTCATGCCCCCGCGCAGCTCCTCCGCAAACCTCATCGCCCTGGGCGAAGACCATATCGCCACGCTCCAGACCGAGGGCGCGCAAGCGGCGCCCGTGATTGCGCCGTTCGGAGACGGCGGTGCCCTCTTGGCCTGGGAAGGTGTCGATCCGGAGAGCGGGCTGCAGAAAATCTACCTCTCGGCGACGCAAGATGGCGCCATCGCTTTCGAGACCGCCCTGCCCTCGGTCCCGGTGGATGTGGTGCACTCGGACCCGGCGCTGATCGCGCTGCAGGACGGCGGTTATGCCCTTGCTTGGATCGACAGCGCCAATGGCGCCAGCACGGTCTATCTGGGCTTTCTCGACGAGGCCGGCAGCCTGCAGGGCGCGCCCGAGGCGGTCAGCGACCCGGCGCAGGTCCGGCGGACCGCGCCGACGCTGGTGCAGCTTGAGGACGGCAGCGTCACCGTGGGCTGGCAGAGCCTCGATCAGGACGGGTCGGGCTGGGGCCTCTACGCCAGCCGGGTGACTGCTCCGGGAGAGCCGGCCAGCGCCGCGTTCGCGCTCAATACCACCACCGCGCTGGGACAGACCGGTGCGGCGCTGACCGCCACCGGCAGCGGCTTTCTCGCGGTCTGGGAAAGCCAGGACAGCGCCTCGGCCAGCACCCGGATCATCGCCCGGCTCTTTGATGGTGAAGGCACGGCGCTGTCGGACGAGCGCGTGCTCTCGAGCACGTCCGGCAGCGTCGCGGTCGATCCGTCGCTGGCGACGCTGACGGATGGCAGGATCGCCGTGACCTGGGCCGCCGAGGGCGCCGACGCGGACGGTCGCGGCGTGCTGGCACGGCTGCTCGGTGCCGACGGACAGCCCCTGGGCGCGGCCTTCGCGGCCAATGACACCACGTCCGACGATCAGGAGGCCCCCGCGATCCTCGCCGCCGAGGACGGCGGTTTCGTCATCGCCTGGCAAAGCTTCGGGCAGGACGGCGCGGCCGAGGGCATCTTCGCCCGCCGCTTCGATGCGACCGGCACACCGATGGGCCCCGAGGTCCAGATCAACACCCATACGCCGGGCGCGCAGACCATGCCGGCGCTGGCGCTCGATGGCATGACGCTGACTGCCACGTGGCAGAGCGAGGGGCAGGACGGATCGGGCAGCGGCGTCTACAGCCGGGCCGTGCAGCTCAACAGCACCTCCGAGGCGCTGCCCGAGATCGTCGGCGCGGCGCAGGAGCACGCCACGCTCAACGCCGATGTCTCGCAGGTCTCCGATGCCGACGGGCTGGGCGAGATCACCTATCAATGGCTGCGCAACGGCGATCCGATCGAGGGCGCCACCGCCGCCAGCTACACGCTGATGCAGGCAGATGTGGGCGCGGCGATCTCTGTCACCGTCAGCTATACCGACGGGCTTGGCACCACCGAGACGCTGACCAGCGCGGCGACGACATTGGTCGAGAACCGCAACGGCGCGCCGGAGGGCGAGGTCCATGTCTTCGGCGAGGCGGTCTTGGGCGGGCGACTGAACGCGGTGCCCGACGGACTGGCCGACAGCGACGGGCTGGGCGCGCTGCACTATCAATGGCTGCGCGACGGCGAGCCGATCGACGGGGCCACCGAGGCCTCGCTGCTGCTCGGCGCCCGCGACATCGACGCGCAGCTTTCGGTGGTGGTGAGCTACACCGACGGCGCGGGCACGCGCGAGACGCTGGCCAGCGCGCAAAGCGATCCGGTGGGCTGGCCGGTGCGCGAGACGGGATCGAACGCGCAACCAGTGGAAAACAATGAAACGCCAAGAGGCGCCTTTCTGTACACTCTCTACGATAACATTCCCTTTGCCCCCAGATCTTGGGATCTTCTGACGCTGCAGGACAGCTCCACGATCATTTTTGGCAGCGAAACCTTTTCAAGTGCAGAAGGAGAGAGCTTAGCAGCCTATCGCATTGACCGGGACGATCCGCTGTTCGGGACCTCCCTGACCCGAGGAGATACAGCTTCACCTGAGAACCAACTTATCAAGATCGATCTCCCCGAAGGTATGACCGCAACCGAAGCGGGTTTGTCGGCCGTGCCGCTCGGGCGCGACAAATACTTATTGTATTGGCAAATCGCAGAGGACGACGGCGGGTATCGCTTAGAAGGCAAGGTGTTCGATCTCGACCCGACCATCGCAACTTCCTCGCTTCAAGTCCATTCGCCACTCCTCGGGGAAGGTGCGGGCCTCAGCAGATTGGTACCCCTCGACGAGGGCGCATTTCTACTCATCCGCCAGCAAGATGGGATCATCTCGGCCCAGAAACTCGGGGCGCATACAGTCGAAGCCTCCTATGAAATCGTTAGCCTTGAGGAAACGCCGCTAGCACTCGAACAAGCGGTTTTGCTTCAAAGCGGCAATCTGGCCGTCATATGGACGACCGGAAGCGGCGCCAAAACGGAGATCTCCGGCCAAGTAGTTTCTCCGGATGGCGCGCCTATTGGTGACCCGTTCGAGGCCGACAGCCTTATAACGGGTGCAGAGGCGAGGGCGGATATTGCAGCACTTTCCGGTGGCGGGTTCGTACTGGTCTGGCAGTCATCCGAAGACGAAAAATCCGGTGTTTTTGCGCAGGTCTTTGGCGATGATGGCAGCCCCTTAGACAAGGGGTTTCCCGTCAGCACGGGTATCCCTGACCAGCAAGAAACCCCCTCGGTAGTCGCACTGCCCGATGGCGGTTTTGCCATCGCGTGGAGCACCGTTTTTCCCGAGGAAAGTGACTATTACTGGGGGCCTGGCTACAATAAGGGTATCGCTTTGCGCATTTTTGATGCGGCAGGGACCCCAACAAGTGACGAGAGCCTGTTGCACTCTCAGCTGCAAACTCTGTCCTTCACACCTAAACTCGCGCTGGATTCCGCCGGCAATCTCACCGCGCTATGGCAAGATCTTCACAAGTTATACAGTATCGGATTGGGTTTCGAGTATACTACCTATATCCAGACCTTCGACCTCAACGACGCCCCCACCGGCACGGTCGAGGTTTCCGGCACGGCACAGACCGGCAGCACGCTGCTGCTGGACGCGGGCACGCTCGCCGATCCCGACGGGCTCGGCAGTTTCAGCTACGCTTGGTACCGCGATGGCCAGAAGGTCGACTGGGCGGTGAGCGACAGCTACACGCTTTCGGACGCCGACTGGGGTCAGCATATCACCGCCTCAGTCAGCTATACTGATGGCGCGGGCAACCTCGAGACGGTCTACAGCGCTCCGAGCGCGCCAATCCTCGAGCCCGAGCAGACCACGGAGGCGTTGCCGTCGTCGCAGGACGACAGGCTCACCGGGAATGCAGGTGGTACGTGGACCGATCTGGCAGCTGGGAATGACCGCTTCGACGCACTGGGCGGCGACGACACGGTCTACGGCGGGACCGGCGACGATACGCTGATTGGCGGCGCGGGCTCCGACAGCCTCCATGGAGATGCAGGCGACGATCTGCTGATCGGTGGTATTGTCGAAGATGTCTCGGCCACCTCCGGCGCCTTGGCCTTCCGGCTTTATCAGGCTGCCTTCGATCGGTTGCCCGACAGCGGCGGCTTTGCCGACTGGAGCGCGCGACTGGAGTCCGGCGAGGTGAGCACGCTGGAGGCCGCCTCTGGTTTTGTGGCCAGCAAGGAATTCCAGAACACCTATGGCGCGCTCGGAGACGATGGGTTCGTCACCCTCCTATATGCCAACGTTCTTGACCGCGCTCCGGATGCGCCGGGCCTTACAGACTGGACCCAACGGCTGGAGGGCGGCCTGTCCCGCGAGCAGGTCTTTCTCGGCTTCGCCGACAGTCGCGAGTTCCGCGCTGCCACGAACGATATCGCCAGTACCTATGCGACACATGTCGAGACCCGCGGCATCAGCATCTGGGCCGACGATATCTACCGCCTCTACCGCGCGACACTGGACCGCGCGCCCGACTTGACTGGGCTGCAGGACTGGCTCGGCAAGATGGTGGACGGTCAGGATATTCTGGACGTCACTGCGGGCTTCACCGGCTCGACCGAGTTCCGCAACACCTATGGCGCGCTCGACGATGCAGCCTTTGTGGAGCAGCTTTATACCAACATTCTCGGGCGCCTCCCCGAAAGCACCGGCCTGACCAGCTGGACCGACCAACTCGATGCCGGGCAGAGCCGTGAGAGCGTGGTGAACGGCATCGTCCAGAGCCGCGAGTTTCGGCGCGCCACTGCCGAGCAAATGCAGGAGTATCTCACAGACACCCAGACCTATTTCGATGGGGGCACGGGAGACGATACCCTGTCCGGTAGCCTGCTGCGGGATGTCTTCGTCTTCGACACCGACACGCCGGGACACGACCATGTCCTGCAGTTCGACGCCTGGGACACGCTGGTGTTCAATGACTTCGGCTATGATCACGGCGGCGGTATCTTCGAGCACCTGGAAGAGCGGGGAAACGATCTTGTCTTCGAAGACCAAGGCGTGACAATCACCTTCGTGGACACCACCGAGGAGCTCTTCCGCGCCAGCGCACTTATGGTGTGATCGCAAAGGCCGTCGCGCCAAATCCGTCAGTTCGCCCCGTCAGACATACGGATTGCCCGAAGCGCTATTAAGCACTTCGGGAACTGCACTAAACAGAAAGGCGCGCCGCCACCTGAGCATCTGGTATCCGGTGTTCAGCCTCAGCCCCTCATTTGCCGCCGGCCAGTGATCACGGCAGGCGCAGACGCCTGCCGCCGAGCGTCACACCAGCACGCTCACCTCGTCGAACAGCGCCAGATCGGCGCGCATGAAGGTGACCGCGACCCCCTGATCGGAGAACACCACGTCATCACCGACCTCGCGCATGTGGGTGACGGCCGCAGCGGCATTCGCGTAGCCGAAACCGTTGAAGGCCACGCTGTCCCATGCATCGAGTTGCAGCACCCGGTCGCTGCCCTTGTCGGCCAGATCGAAAACGAAGGCATCCGCGCGCATATCGCCGTAAAGCAGATCGTTGCCCGGCCCGCCGTCGAAGCTGTCCCCCTCATTGCCTGCCATGAAGGCGTGGAAGCTGGCCGCTGTGCCATTGATGAACTCGGCGCTCTGCGAGAAGCCCTGTACCACCTGCTCGCGGCTGGTGCCGCTGTCAAGCCGCCCGCTCCAATCCGCCAGCCCGGCATCGTCGGGGTCGCGGTCCAGAACGTTGTTGTAGAGCAAAGTGACAAAGCCGCGATTGCCAACCGCCCCGTAGGTGTTCTGAAACTCTGGCGAATTCACGAAGCCACCGACCACCGACAGGAAATCCGAGCCCTCTGCCAGCCGCTCGGACCAGCTCACCAGACCGTCAAAATCCGGTGCCCGGTCCAGCGTCGCCTGATAGAGCCGGTAGACGTCATCGGCCCAGGGCGAGGCCACGCCACCTTTGACGAAGGCATAGGCCTCGGTATTGGTGTTTTGCATGAACTCGGCGCTCTGCGAGAAGCCCTGCACCACCTGCTCGCGGCTGGTGCCGCTGTCGAGCCGCCCCACCCAGTTGGCCAAACCGGCATCGTCGGGCGCGCGATCCAGCACGTTGTTGTAGAGCAGCGTGACGAAACCGCGGTTGCCCAAATCGCCATAGGTGTTCTGGAATTCCTGGCTCTGCACGAACCCCGAGATCACCTCGAGCAGCGACACGCTGCCGCCCTCGAGCCGGTCGCCCCAGCTGTCGAAGCCACCCGTGTCCGGCACCCGGCCCAGCGTCGCCTGATAGAGCCGGTAGACCTGCGCGCCGGTCTCGGACGAAACGTCCGAGACATCGCCGCCGATCAGCAGGTCGTTGCCGGCCATGCCGTCCATCTCGTCAGCCCCGGCGCCGCCGAGCACGGTATCCTCGCCGGCGCCGCCGAGCACCGTGTCGTCGCCCTCGAGCCCCTCGTAGAAGTCGTTGCCCGCCAGAAGGTTGATGTTGTCATTGCCCACCGTGCCTTCCAGCACGTCATCCTCGGGGCTGGGCAGCAGCGGGCCAGGGCGGATGTAGATCGTCTGGTCGGGCACCGAGCCCGAATAGGGCGTGCCGGAGACCGGATCGAGCGAGAGCGCGAAGGCCTCGGTGCTTTCCACCTGCGAGTCGCCCAGCACCTCGACCGAAACCGCCGCCACGCTCTGGCCGGTGGCAAAGCGCACCGTGCTGTCGAGCAGCCGGTAATCGACCCCCTCGATCGCCGTCTGGTCGATGGCCGAGACGGTGAAATTCAGCGTCTCGCCCGCCGGCTCCGACAGCTCGACGGGGATCTCGTAGACAAAGCTCGCCACGCCGTGTTCGCGCAGGATCATCGGCGCCACGCTGGCGATACGGTTGAGCCCGGCGCCGTCGTCGTCGAGGATCATGCCCACCGCCTGCACCGAGGGCGCGCCATCGGCAAAGCCGGCGTTGACCGCATTTGACAGTTCCAGAAAGACCGTCTCGTCGCGCTCGTCCTCACTGTCGGAATAGCGCGTCCCGATCTCAATCGTCTTGCTGACCTCGCCCGGCGCAAAGGTCACCTCGCCGGAGGAGAGGCCCCGCTGCAGATCTGTATCCTCGGCGGTGCCCGAAAGCATCTGGTAGTCCATCGTCACGCTTTGCAGCGAGGCCTCCGAGAGGGTGATCTCGAACAGCAGATCAGAACGCTCGTTCGCCTGCGCATTGCTGACCGACACCGTTGGCGTCGCGGTGTCATCGTCACGGATCACCGCTTCGGCCTCCAGCGCCGTCACGCCGAGCACGGCGACAGACGAGGTGTCGACCCGCAGCGCGAAGCGCTCGGTGAACTCGGCTGCGGTATCGCCATAGACCGGCACGCGCACCACCTTCACCTCTTCGCCCACGGCAAAGCTCACATTGCCCGAGCGGGCGGCGTAGTCCTCACCCGCCCGGGCGGTGATGTCGCGGGTCGCGTAGCTGACCTGCATCGCCTCGGTGGCGGGCTGCGACAGGCGCAGTTCGAACACCGCCTCCTTGCTGCCGCTGTCGCCTTCTACCAGTTCAGCATCCGACACCAGCAGCGCGAGGTTGCTGCCCACGCCGTCGTCGTCGAGGATCACCCCGGTCGCCGTCAGGTGGTCTTCGCCGCCGGCAAACCCGGCATTGTCCGACAGGCCCGACAGGCGCAGCACCATGCTCTCGTCGCGCTCGTCCTCTCGGTCGGAATAGCGCACCCCGATCTCGATGGTCTTTCTCACCTCGCCCGGCGCGAAGGTCACTTCGCCGGAGGTGAGCCCCGACTGCAGGTCCGCTTCCTGCCCGGTGCCCATCAGCATCTGGTAATCCAGTGTCACGGGCTGCAGCGAGGTCTCGGATAAGGTCACCTCGAACAACAGCGAGCGCGCCTCCGAAGCCCGCGCCGAGCTGACCGATACCGTGGGGCTGGCGCTGTCATCGTCGCGGATCACCGCCTCTCCAGCGAGCCCTTCGATCGCCAGATCTGGCGAGCTCGGCGCTTCCACCACCAGCGAGAAACTCTCGGTCATCTCGGCCTCGGTGTCGCCGAGGACCGGCACGCGCACCACTTTGACCTCTTCGCCCACGGCAAAGCTGACGCTGCCCGAACGGGCCGTGTAGTCCTCACCGGCCACAGCAGATATGTCGCGGGTGCGATATGTGACGCTGAACGCCTCGCTGGCCGGCTGCGACAGGCGCAGTTCGAACACCGCCTCCTTGCTGTCGCTGTCGCCTTCCACCAGTTCCACGTCGGACACGAAGAGCGCCAGGTTGCTGCCCACCCCGTCGTCGTCAAGGATCACCCCGGTCGCCGTCAGGTGATCTTCGCCGCCGGCAAACCCGGCATTGTCCGACAGGCCCGACAGGCGCAGCACCATGCTCTCGTCGCGCTCGTCTTCGCTGTCGGAATAGCGCACCCCGATCTCGATCGTCTTTCTCACCTCGCCCGGCGCGAAGGTCACTTCGCCGGAGGTGAGGCCCGACTGCAGGTCCCCTTCGAGACCCGTGCCCGTCAGCATTTGGTAATCCAGCGTCACCGCATCGAAGGCGGCCTCAGATAGGGTCACGTCGAACAGCAGGGCCCGGCTCTCCGAAGATCGGGCCGGGCTGACCGACACTGTGGGCGTAGCGCTGTCGTCGTCGCGGATCACCGCCTGCCCAGCAAGCCCCTCGATTGCCAGGTCGGGCGAACTCGGCGCGGTGACCACCAGCGCGAAGCTCTCGGTCATCTCGGCGGCGGTGTCGCCATAGACCGGCACGCGCACGGTTTTCACCACGTCGCCCACCGCGAAGGTCGCGCTGCCCAGCGTCTCGGCATAGTCACTGCCCGCCGTGGCCGAGATGTCGCGGGTGCGGTAATTGACGCTGAAAGACTCGCTGGCCGGCTGCGACAGGCGCAGTTCGAACACTGCCTGCTTACTGCCGCTGTCGCCTTCCACCAGTTCCACGTCGGACACAAAGAGCGCGAGGTTGCTGCCCACCCCATCGTCGTCGAGGATCACCCCGGTCGCCGTCAGATGGTCTTCGCCTCCAGCGAAGCTGGCATTGTCCGACAGGCCCGACAGGCGCAGCACCATGCTCTCGTCGCGCTCGTCGTCTCGGTCGGAGTAGCGCGTCCGAATCTCAAGCGTCTTGCTGACCTCGCCCGGCGCGAAGGTCACCTCGCCAGACGAGAGCCCCGACTGTAGGTCCGCCTCCTCGCCGGTGCCCATCAACATCTGATAATCCAGCGTCACCGCATCAAAGGCGGCTTCATCGAGTGTGATCGTGAAATTGAGATAGCTGGCTTCGGCCGCACTGGCCGAGCTGACGGAAACCACAGGCATAGAAATTCCCCCATGAGAAATAACCGTGAGGCGTTTTCACGCCCAGGTTGAAAAATAATTGTTCTGAAATGCGTCTTCGAATTGACCTGAAGAGAAGCAGATTCGGATGCGCCAAGCAACGCCGAAGGTGCCCCTCATATCCTGCCGGTACGCGCGCGCTTCTGGAAGGACAGCCACCACCACCTGGGACGCTAGGGGCGATCCACGCCGCCTGCCCTATGCCACACCCGGAAAAAATTCCGATGTATAGGGAATTTCACATTGAACCTCGTGCCACCTGTGGTTTTGTCACGCGGGCAGGGAGGGGAGCGCCCCATTCCTGAACAAATCAATTTTACGGTGTAACCCGGATTGAAAGGTCCGGGGTGATCAGGGGAATAAAGGTACTAGGAATGCGAATAGACTTTTACGGCAGCGACTACGATCTTCTCGACGGGGCTTTCTACGATTTCGAAAATGAGACATTCGATGTCGAGCTGGTTAGCGCGACCCGCACCGAGATCACCCTCGAAAGCAGCCTGGGCTATATCACAACACTGAACGGCAGCGGCCTCGTCGTGACCGAGGAGGACAGCGATCTTCAGGGCACGCTGAGCAGCATCGAATTCCGTGACGATGCCAACCACCTCATCGCCGTCATCTCGCAGATCAACTGGGGTCTGGCCGAATTCATCGGCGCGCTGGACGGCATCTACAGCGACGACGGCGACGACAGCGCCCTGATCGCCCTGCTCGAGCGCAACGGCGAGATCACCGTCAACACCAGCCAGGCCACCCAGGAGACGGAGCTTTATCTCGACATCGTCTCGGTGCCGGTGACCTTTGTCGGCGGCAGCCAGGATGACCTGCTCGATGCAGGCAGCGGAAACGACGAACTGCGCGGTGGCGCAGGCGACGATGTGCTGGCAGGCGGCCCGGGCGAAGACATGCTCTACGGCGGCCCCGGCAACGACTACCTCGATCCCGGCGACAGCATGGGCACCGACGAGATCGATCCCGGCACCGGCGATGACATCATCGACGCGCAGGGCATGTCCGACGGGTATCTGGAGATTGCGCATCAGGGCCTCGTCGGCGCTGGCAACGGCATGGTGTTCAACATCGACGGGCAGGCCGACACCGCGATGATCCGCAAGGGCGGCGGCAATGGCACCACCGAGATCCTCGGCGTAAGCGATGCAATGGAAGCCGATGGTCTCGGGCTCGAAGGCACCGCGTCGAACGACACGTTCAACGTCACCGTCACCGACGAAGGCTGGGTCTCGCTGAAGGGCGGTCAGGGCAATGACACCTTCAACCTTGGCCCGAGCTGGGGCACCGTCCGGCTTGACTACCAGACCGACAACGCCGGCAACGATCCGACCCAGGGTCTGCGCATCAACCTCGCCACCGGCACCGTGTCGAACGACGGTTTCGGTGGCACCGACACCATCGCAACCGCTGTCGCGGCCGTGGGCACCGACACCATCGAGCCCTATGGCCCGGTGCTGCTGGAAGTGCGCGGCACGCAGAACGCCGACGTGATGATCGGCGGCATGGAAGATGACCGGTTCATCACCGCGGGCGGCAACGACACCGTGGACGGTGGCGAGGGCTGGGACCTGCTGCGCTACGACCAAGGCGGCGCCACCGGCGCGGTGGCCGTCGATCTCGCGGCGGGCACCGCCATGGGCAGTTGGGGCGGCGTCGGCTTCACGCAGTCGATCAGCAACATCGAGGCGGTGCGCGGCACCCGCGACTTCGGCGACATGCTGTCGGGCAGCGACGCCGGCGAGAGCTTCTTTGGCCGTGGCGGCGATGATGCGCTCTTCGGCGACGGCTTCGAAGCCAGCTACACCATGGACGAGTCTGCCACCGTCTACCGGCTCTATCAGGCAACGCTCGACCGCGCGCCCGATCTCGGCGGGCTGTTCGACTGGAGCGAGCGCCTGTTCTCCGGCGAGAGCACCCTGCTGGAGGTGACCAATGGCTTCGTCGGCAGCCGCGAGTTCCAGAACACCTATGGTGCGCTGGACAACGAGGGCTTCGTCACCCTGCTCTACCAGAACGTGCTGGAGCGTGAGCCCGATGCCGATGGCCTGTCGAACTGGGTCTCGCAGCTGGAAACCGGCATGACCCGCGCCGAGGTCGTTCGCGGCTTTGCCGAGAGCGGCGAGTTCGTCCGCGACACCCGCGCCGAGGCCACCAGCTTCATCACCGACAGCACGCAGGCGAGCTGGAGCGATGATGTCTACCGTCTCTATCAGGCGACGCTCGACCGCGCGCCGGATCTCTCCGGCTTCGACAACTGGACCGGACAGCTGGCCGAAGGCCGCAGCTTCCTGTCGGCCATCGAAGGCTTCACCGAAAGCCGCGAGTTCCTGAACACCTACGGCACGCTGGGCAACGAGGGCTTTGTCGATCTGCTGTACCGCAACGTTCTGGACCGCGCGGCGGATGCCGACGGGCTGGCCGACTGGACCAGCCGCCTCGACGCCGGCCTGTCCCGCGCCGAGGTCGTCCGCGGCTTTGCCCAGAGCACCGAGTTCACCAACTCCACCGCCGCGGACCTCAAGGACTGGATGCGCGGCCTCGATCTGGGCACCGGCGACGACTACCACGACTGGCTGAACGGTGAGGAGGGCGACAACCTGCTCGCTGGCGGTCTCTACGCCGATGTCTTCGAGTTCGAGCAGGGCAACGGCGGCGCGCATCGCGTGGCCGATCTCGAGGCCTGGGACTACGTGGCCTTCGGTGACTTCGGCTACGCGGGCACCGAGGATGCGCTGGCCAACATGACCCAGAGCGGCGCCGACGTGCTGTTCGAAGATCAGGGCGTGAGCATCACCTTCAGCGGCACGCAGCTGGCCTCGATCTCCGACGACATGATCCTCGTCTGATCGTTGCGGTCCCGGCGTTGCGCCGGGACCGTCCTAAAAAGGTCCGGCCCCACTCGGGGCCGGGTCACAGTGTGAAATAAAATCAACCGCAAGACGATTATTCATTGAAATCAGATATTTTCCTGCTCTTTTCCTTCTACGGCCAAGGCGTTTTGCAGGCCGCGTGAGTAATATTCTTTGAGAGCGGCGCCAGAGTGGCTCCACCTCAGAGCAATACCAGAAGGGTAAGACCGAATGCGGATCAGTTTCTACGGAAACCCGAACAACTTTTTCGACAACGCACTCTTTGACTACGAAAGCGACGACTTCAATGTCGACCTGATCAGCAGCTCGAGCACGCGGCTGGTCGTCGAAAACCCCTCGACCGACGCCCGCACTGTGTTCAACGGCAGCGGCATCGTCGCCACCGACAACGACAGCGAAATCCGTGGCACGCTGAGCAGCATCGATTTCTACAACCCCGGCGGCACTCTGGTTGCGAGCTTCACCGAGATCGACTGGACACTGGCCGAATTCGTCGGTGCAGTAGACGCCGATATCGCCGGCGGCGACGGCGGCCCGCTGCAGCGTCTGCTCACCCGTGACGGCATCACCGTCGACGTCAGCGAAATGACTGTCGATCCTGACGATATCAACGAGCTCGCGATGATCGAAAGCCTCGGCGCGCCGGTCACCTATGTCGGTCTCGACGACTCCGGCGACGATATCGATGACACCCCCGTCGAGCCGCAAGCCCAGACGGTCTTCCCCGACGGCTTCGACGCCAGCACCGCACCTGACGAGGCCGCCAGCGTCTATCGTCTCTATGAGGCGACCCTCGACCGTGCCCCCGACGTGGCAGGGCTGGCCGACTGGACCGAGCGCCTGCTCACCGGCGAAAGCACCCTGCAGGACGTCTCCGCCGGCTTCACCGGCAGCCGCGAGTTCCAAAACACCTACGGCGCGCTGGACAACCCCGCGTTCGTCGAGCTGCTCTATCAAAACGTGCTCGACCGTGCGCCCGATGCGCAGGGGCTGAACAACTGGGTCGGACGGCTCGAAGATGACATGTCCCGCGCCGAGGTGGTGACCGGCTTCTCGCAAAGCGCCGAGTTTGTGCAATCCACCCGCGCCGAGGCCAACGCCTTCATCGCCGCCAGCTCGCAGGCGGGCTGGAGCGATGACGTCTACCGTCTCTACCAGGCCACACTGGATCGTGCCCCGGATATCGACGGCTTTGAGAACTGGACCGGACAGCTGGCCGAAGGCCGCAGCTTCCTGTCGGCCATCGAAGGCTTCACCGAAAGCCGCGAGTTCCTGAACACCTACGGCACGCTGGGCAACGAAGGCTTCGTCGATCTGCTGTACCGCAACGTGCTGGACCGCGCGGCGGATGCCGACGGGCTGGCCGACTGGACTGGACGCCTCGAGGCGGGAACCTCGCGGGCTGAGGTGGTCGAGGGCTTTGCGCAGAGCGCAGAGTTCACCAACGCCACCGCCGACGATCTCAAGTCGTGGATGCGCCTGGAGACGCTCGATGACGCGGTCTTCGCCCCCGAGGGCGAAAGCCTGCTCGCTGGCGGTCTCGGCGCCGACTCCTTCGTATTCGACGCAGACACTTCCGGCAGCCACCGGGTGCTCGACCTCGAGGCTTGGGACTACGTCGAATTCTACGGCTTCGGCTATGCGTCCTCCAACGAGGCGCTTGGCCACATGGTGCCGTCGGGCAGTGACGTGCTGTTCAGCGACCAAGGCGTGGAGATCATCTTCGAAGGCACCCCGATGGCCATGCTGACCGACGAGATGATCTACGTCTGATCCCTACTCTTTCAGGCCAATTCCGGCGCGCCGGGCCCCCGTGGCCCGGCGCGTTCACGTTTCCGTGCAAGGATTTTCTGAAACTCCCCCGCCGCGCAGCCGTGACTTCGCCATGTGACCAGTGATGACAGAGGAGATCACACATGGCCCATCTGGCTTCGTCCTACACGTCCTTCGAGACATTCCTGTCCCGTGCGGACGCCTATTGGACCGTCGACTTCAATGCGCTGAACAGTTCCGGCGTGAACGCGAGCGCCATCCTCGCGATGGAAACCGAAGAGGACGGCACGTCCTATCTCAACGTGGCGATCAGCGGCACTGGGCTGACCCCGTCGCAGACCCATGCGCAGCACGTGCATGGCCTGTTCGGCGAGGACGGCGCCCCGATCGATTCCACCGCGCCGACGCTGGCCGATGACGCCGATCGCGACGGCATGGTCGAGGTGCTCGAAGGTCTGGGACAATACGGCGACGTGCTGCTGCCGCTGACCTCGGAGGGCGCCATGCCCATGGCCGACGAAAACGGCCTGCTGTCCTTCGTGCAGAGCTACGATCTGAACGACGATGAGAACTTCTTCAGCCCGGTGTCGATGACAGATTACACCGCCGAGGACATCATGCCGCTGACCCTGCGCGAGATCGTGCTGCACGGCGTCGACGTGCCTGACGGTATCGGCGAGGGCACCGACGGCGAAGTGGACGGCGGGACAAACGGCTATACCGGCATCCTGCCCGCTGCCGCCGGCGACATCGAGAGCGCCAGCCTTGAAGAGGTCATGGACCTGCTCGCCATGCAGCGCGCCACCGCCTCGACCCGCACCATCCTGACCGATGACGATGACATGTACGACGCCGGTGCCGGCGACGACTTCATCAACGGCAAGGCCGGCAACGACAGCCTGAACGGCGGCGCCGACAACGACACGATCTCGGGCGGCAGCGGCCGTGATGTGCTCTATGGCGCAGACGGCAACGATCTGGTGGATGCGTCGCTTGAGGATGACAACCAGTCCGACGCCGCAGACAGCGGCGCCGCAGGCAGCCTGAGCCTTTCCGATTACGACAATGGCCTCGCAGGCGGCGCGGGCGATGACATGATCCGCGGTCGCGACGGCGACGACATCATCACCGGCGACGACGACAGCCGCGTGTCGGACGCGCTTGGCACGATGTTCAACGCCGAAGCCGATGGCGCCGACACGATTTACGGCGGCGCCGGCAACGACGAGATCCACACCGGCACCTGGGCCGACGGCGATCAGGGTCTGGCGAACGTCTCGACCGGCATGATGGGCGACTGGGCCTCGGGCGGCATGGGCAACGACATCCTGCGCGGCGCTGGTGGTGACGACACGCTCTACGGCGACCAAGGGTCCGACAACATCGGCGGCGGCGGCGGCGATGACGTGATCTACGGCGACTTCATGTCGTCCGGCTCGGCCGAGATGGCCACCGGTCAGGTCATCCGCATCTATCAGGCCGCCTTCGACCGCGCGCCCGATCTCGGTGGCTTCTACAACTGGACCGAACGGCTGCTGACCGGCGAGCACACGCTGGCCGAGATCTCCACCGGCTTCACCGGCAGCGCCGAGTTCGCCGCCGACTACGGTGATCTGGGCAATGACGGCTACGTGCAGGCGCTCTACAACAACGTTCTGGGCCGCGACGCCGATGACGCCGGGCTGGCCGACTGGACCGGACGCCTCGAAGACGGCATGACCCGCGCCGAGGTGCTTGTTGGCTTCTCCGAGAGCCAGGAGTTCCGCAAGTCGATGGCCGATGACATCGAGGGCTGGGTCGCCGACCAAGGCACTAACGACGTGCTGATGGGCAATGGCGGCGAGAACCTGCTTTCGGGCGGTCTGCTGGCCGACCGCTTCGTGTTCTCCACCGACGCGGGCAGCAGCCACGACGTGACCGACCTGGAAAGCTGGGACATGCTCGACTTCAGCGCCTTCGGCTACGGCAGCGCCGACGACGCCACGGCGAACATGATGCAGGACGGCGACGATCTGGTGTTCATGGATCAGGACGTGACGGTCACCCTGCAGGACACCATGGCCAGCGACCTCGACAGCAGCATGATCCTCGTCTGATCTGTGCTCAAGCTGTTCCGGCGCACGCGGCGCCGGAACAGCCCAACAAAAAAACGCCGCGGGAGCTGGCTCCCGCGGCGTTTGCTTTTTTTCCTCAGAGCCCCGGATCAGGACAGGTTGTAGCGCACCCGATCCATCTCGGCCCGCGAGGTGTTGAGGAAGGTGATGCTCTGGCCACCGTGGCTGAACACCACATGCGCGCCGGTCTGCACCATGTGGCTCTTCACCTGCGCTGCGGTCTCGAAGCCGAAGCCAGACATCTGCAGCATATCCCAAGGCTCGAAGCCGTGGATGATGTCGTTGCCGCCCTGACCGGCCCGGAAGACGAAGATGTCTGCCCCGGTGTTGCCGTTCATCACGTCATTGCCGGCACCGCCTTCGATGACGTCATTCCAGGTCAGATCGGCCGACCGCATGAAGTAATCGAGATCCGCCGCAGTGTTGGTCTTGTATTCCGCCGACTCCGAGAAGCCCACGACGACCTGCGCACGGCTCATGCCGCTCTCGAGATTGCCAACCCAGTTGGCAAGACCGGCCGCATCGGCGTCACGGCCCAGAACGTTCTGGTACAGAAGTGAGACAAAGCCCTCATTGTCGAGATCACCGTAGGTGTTCTGGAACTCGGCACTCTGCACGAAGCCGCGGGCCACCTGTACCAGTCCAAGGTTGCTCTGCAGCCCGCCGATCCAGCCTTCAAATCCCGAGGGGTCGGGCGCGCGGCCCAGCGTTGCCCCGTAGAGGCGGAAGACCTGCCCCGAGACCTGCTTGTCGTCGGCATGCACCTCTTGCACGGCATTGCCTTCGTCATAGATCACGTTGTCGCCCGCGCCGCCGGTCAGGGTGTTGGCGTCAGAGCCATCGCCGGTGATCACAGCCGCATCGGAACCGGCTGCCTGACTGCTGTCCACCAAGATGCCGTAAGAGTCCGCCAGATTGGCGAATTCCTGACTATAGATGAAACCGTCAAGCACTTGCGCCCGGCCCATACCGTCCTCAAGACGGCCAACCCAGCCCGACAGGCCACCGGCATCCGCCGGGCGGCCGAAGAAGGCCGAATAAAGCGTCTGGACATATTCGGTGTTGCTGGTGCCGCGGCTGGTGAACTCTTCACTGAAGATGAAGCCGCGTGCCACGTCGGCCCCGGCTCTCACCCCGCTATAAAGACGGTCGGTCCAGCTGTTGCTGCCCCCGACATCGGCCTCACGCCCCAGGATGGTGTCGTAGAAGCGCGCAACGAAGGCGCGGATGTCATGCAGCGACTGCGCCCCTTGATAGGCCGCGGTGCGGTAATCGTCCGAGGTCACGTCGAACTGGTTCTCGAACCGGAAGATCACCCCTTGGCTGCCATCGATCGTCGAGCCGCCAGAGATCAGATCGAGCCGGCCATCGCCGTCGATATCCTTGGCCACCGGCGAGCCGGCATAAGTGTGGTAGACCCGCTCGGCATCGTTCACGCCGCTGATCTGCCGACCATTGCTGTCGAGCGCGATCATCTGCGACCCGACGGAGACGAGGATTTCCAGATCGCCGTCGTTGTCCATGTCTACAGCGATGGGCTGGCTGGCAATCGGACGGCCATCGGCATTGTCCACCGCGCCATAGGGCACGGCTTCGGTGGCAAAGATCTGCTGACCATTGGCCGACCAGCCATAGACATGGCCCGTGGTCGTCGCGGCGACGATCTCCATCCGGCCATTGCCGTCGAGGTCGGCGATGAGCGGGTCGGCCATGACGCGGCCATCGGTCGGAGCCTGGAAGCGCAGCGTGCCGTCGGCGTTCCACACCTTGATGTACTCGCCGCGCCCGTCCTGGAAGAAGTTGCCCGTGCCCTGCACGATCTCCGGCGTGCCGTCGCGGTCGAGGTCAACGATCTGCGGCGAGCTCCACAGCGACTGCTCGTCGAACTTACCGCGGAAGTCGGCCGAGGTGGTGTTGCCGATCTGGTCCGTCCAGCCTTCGATATTGGGCAGCGTGTAGTTCGACAGCACCTGCAGGATGCCGCCCTGCGCGGTCACCCCGGCCGCCGCGTTTGCGGTGATGTCGGAGGGCACGATGATGTCGTAGACCCCATCGCCGTCGATATCGGCCACGGCGGGGGTCGCCCCGGCGGTGTCATGCAGATTGAACTCGTACTCCAAGGCGCCGTTGCGGCCATCGAGGATGTAGAGATAGTGATCCCAAGAGGTGAAGATCACCTCGCGTACCCCGTCGCCATCGATGTCGAAGACGCGCGGCGTGCTGCGCACCCCGTCGGGACGGTTGTCATTGCCGAAGGTGTCGCGGGTCTGGAAGAACCACTTCTCGGTGCCATCGGCGTTCAGCGCATGCACCCCGCCCATGTCGCCGGGCTGGCCGACCACCGCATCGGTCTGGCCGACGACCTCAAGCTCGGTCGAACCATTGTCGGCACCGGTGCCGACCAAAATGTCGATCGAGCCATCATCGTCGAGATCGGAGAACACCGCCGCGGTGCTGACCGAGCTGGTCTCATAGGTCTTGCCGGTGGCCGGATCGACCCCGGGCGCCGCGTCGAAGGTCTGGGTCCATTTGACCGTGCCGTCATCTTCAAGCACCACCAGACCGCCGGCGCGGATCTCATTGCCTTGGGCATCCAGAAGCTTGCCGGTGCCGGCGAAGATCTCGTCCTTCCCGTCGCCGTCGATGTCATAGACCGTGACCGAGGCGCCGCGCACCGGGCCGAAGTCGACCGGCATGCTCCAGGTGCCGCTGGGCAGATCAACGTCGAGGTCGTAGCGCATGGTGTAGCCGTTGGGCGCGCCATCGGGATAGGCCGCCCAGTTGACCTGCAGGTAATAGCTGTCTTCGCCGGTGGCCATGTAATTGAAGGCCTCGGTGCCCCCTGCCCCGGCGCGGTTGTTGCCCAGCACCCTGCCGTCGGCATCATAGAGCGTCAGGTTCAGATTGGGCACGGTGCCATTGTCGAACGCCAGACCGGTCATCGAGAAGTTCATCTCGCCCGGGCCGCTGTCGACGCGGTACCAGTCAACGCCGGTGCCGCTGCGGGTCTGCGAGGAGTCTCCGATCGGCGTTGCGGTCGCCAGCGTGTCATTGCCATCCGAGCGCTGCGCCTCGGGCAGGTCAACGTTCAGCCGGTAGTCGAAGGTCATCCCGTCGGGATGGTTGCCGTTGGCATATTGCGCAAGGAAGACCTTGACGTAATAGGTGCCGGCCTCGCCCGCGAGGAAGCGGATGCTCTCGGTCTCTCCGCCCGGTTTGAAATCAGCCGTCAGCGCCGCACCGTCGGGATCGCTGTAGAGCGCCATATTGACGTTCTGGATGCTGCCATTGTGCTCGGAGAGCGGCGTCAGGTCGAAGGCCATATCCCCCGACACCACGTCGAAGCGATACCAGTCGACATGACTGCCGGTCACCTCGTAAGAGCCGTCATCCAGCTCGGTCGCCGTGTCCGGCGTGTCATTCGGCTCATAGGCCGCGGAAAGCGCAGCGTAGTCTGGCGTGAAATCGCCAAAAAGATCGTTCATTGCCTGTAGTCCCCTGTCCCCGAGGTCGTCGCAGTTACCCAAAATCCGTACACGGGAAGCCCGGACACCGCCGTTTCTTCCCCCGACTTCGATAGTCCCGCTGTGTTGCGAAGCGGTTTACATTCACCCCAGCTCACATCGAGCGGGCAAGGCTTACGCGGGGAAAGCGGTAAAAATAGGACATCTTTGACATGGATGTCACAGCTGCGTGAGACGGAAGCCGGCACCCAGCCACGGCATTTGTTTCGCAGCGAAACAAATGCGCCCGCGCTTAGGTCTCGCGAGCGCGCAGAGGATATTCGAAAAGCTCAAAATCTTTGGCGTAAAGCGTCTCTACGAGGCCGCGCAACTTTGGCTCGGCATAGAAATCCTGCCTGTCGCCACGGCGCTCCGAGACGTTGCGTCGCTGCTCGGCCAGCCCCTCGGGCAGCGGCCGGTCCAACCGCTGCGCCACAGCGCGTGCAAAGCTGCTCAAATCCTCGGTGCGGCCGACAAGATCGGGCCGGTAGATATCGGGTCGGATGTGCAGCGCCTGCGGCATCCAATGCGGATCGAGCGTTTCGGCCCCGAAGGCCTCGGCGCTGTCGTGCAAGTAATGCAGGAAGCGCGAAAAACCCTGAACGGTGCCAGCGTCCCGGTCCCAGTCCATACCTGCGAGCGCGTTCATCCGGATCCGTTCTGGCAGGAAGCGACGATCGCCCAGTTCGTGACTGCGACACAGATAGAAGAACCCCGAAAGCGCCCGCGCGTAGGGATCACGCACCGTGGCCAGCGACAGGCCGGGAAACTGCAGGACGTCTGCAAGCTCTCCACCGGCTTGGAAGGCGTTACCCCAAAGCCCGGTCTGCGAGGTCAGGAAGAGCGCGAAATCCGGGTGCTGGTTGCCGGTCTCACTCTGACTGGCCTGGCAGGAAAAGCGCGCGCCGTACTCCAGTTCGAAGAGCAGGTTGAGCACGAAGGTGTTGCCGGATTTTCCGTTGAGTTGGTAGCGCCAAGCACGCGAGGGCGGAAACCAGATCAGCTGTACGAACCGCTGCGCCGCGGCCGCCGAGCCGAACTGACCGGGGCAAGCCTCCAGCAGTGCAGGCACCGGGTCGGGCAGGGTCTCTGGAGCCCGTGTCACGAAGAGCTTGTCGCGCATCACCCCCGCTCCTGTGCCTTCACCCAGCCGAGAAAGGCGGCGTCGGCGTTGCCGAGGCGCGGGCGGCCGGTTTCTTCCCACCAGCCGCGCCAGCGCGCGGCGAGGGCGTGGACGTCGGCGCCGGGGCGCAGGGCGCGGGCGGCATCGAGCGCCTCTTCCGACAGATGCGGGCCGGCGGCGGCGGCGCGCGGGGCACGCTGGCGCTCGACGACGATCATGTCGCCCGGCGCCTCACGCAGCAGATAGTCCGGTAGATTGCCCTCGGCAATCATCTTGCGCACCGCGGCGCGGAACACCCGCAGCGGCGCGGTCGACCCGGCCTTCTTGTGCAGCGTGCCCACCGAGACCTGCCAGCTTGCCTGCCGCCCGCAATGCTTGCGCGCCAGCTCGTAGACCCGGCGCTCCAGCGGCTTGCGCAGCTGGAAGTAGGCGCGGTTCAGGGTCAGCACCGAATTGGCCAGCACCGCGCGGAACAGCCATTCCGACAGCGTCACCGTCACCGAGATCATCCGCCCCCCGCGCGAGCGGCGCACGATCTCCCAGCTGTCGATCAGGCCAAAGCCGCGGGTGGTCTCGAGACCACCGGTTGCCATATTGGTGGTGATGCGGGTGCCGGCGAGCCGCTCGAAGGCGTCCTTGAGCCGCGTGTAGCCATCGCCCGACGTGTCGCGATTGGTCGCCACCATCAGGTCATGCGCCTTGAGCTGCAGCGTGCGCGACACCTCGCGCCCGGCGTTCAGCGCCGCCATCAGCTGGCTGACGCAGTAGATCAGGATGTCCTTGTCGTGGATCGTCGCCCGGCCCTTAACCGAAGGGGTGACCTCGATGGTGGTGCCATTGTGCTCGTAGCTCAGCACCCGCCGGTCGGGCCGGGTGGAGAGCGAGAAGATCGGATGCTCCATCGAGCCCAGATCATCCTTCGGCGCGGCATCGAAGATGTCGCAGACGAAGAAGTCCGCGGTGGCTGGCGCGGCGGGCGCAAGCCCGCCTCCGGGAACCATCCCAGGGGTCTGTTTTGAAGATGCCATCGTTCGCGTCGTACCTGCCCTGCCCCCGGGTTTTTCGCGGCGGATCTGCGCCCGCCTGCTATCGGGGTTTCAGTGACGCTCAGCCTAAGTTTATCCACAGCCCGCGTCCAGCCCGAGATCGGGGGATCGGAGTCGGCACGGCGTGGGATCAGAGTCGCCTCAACGTGGGATCAGAGTCGCAGCGATGCCATCGGGTGACAGATTTCGATTATTCCCCAGAGGCTTAGGAAGGTGCTTCCCAGACCGTAACGAATAAACTAACAAAAAATAACACACCCATTGAAAGACACCCGCGCAACTCCGGGCATCTTCCTTGGCGGCAACCTCCCGAATCTGCTTAGAAATCCTGCATATGTGCAGCTTTTGCTTCCATGTTCGTCGTTTTTCAGTATCCTGTTCAAAACGACGAACATGGAAGGTCGCGCAGGGACATGAAGGCGGAGACGAAAACCGAGCTGCCCCCCTATTTCAACATCGATCCCGACGCCGCGCTGAGCGCCCTTGGCGGGCCGTTCGAGACCGCGGAGTTCGCGCAGATCGCGCAGGCCTGCGAGGCCGGGCGCAGCGATCTTGCTGGCCGCGGGCTGGAGGAAAACGGCGGGCGCGAGCTGCGGCTGTTCTCGACTTGGGAGATCACCCGCTACCTGATCCCCGTGGCGGTCGGCCACTTTCGCCGGGTGCTGAAGCAGAACCCCGAGCTGCCGCAGGGCCGGTCCGAGACCGAGGGCGGCGCCAAGTGGTTCACCTTCGAAGAGGTGCTGCGGCTGCGCGCGCATTTCGCCGCCGGCGGCTCGAAGACCAAGAACTACCTGCCGTGGCGCCCCGAGGGGCTGCCCGCCAAGATGGTCGCCGTGGCCAACTTCAAGGGCGGCGTCGGCAAGACCTCCACCTGCGCGCATCTGGCGATGAGCGCCGCGCTCGACGGCTACAAGGTGCTGGTGATCGATCTCGACAGTCAGGGCTCGATGACCTCGATCTTCGGCGGCAAGGTCGAGGATGAATGGCAGACGGTTTTCCCGCTGCTGGCGCGCCACTACGGCCGTCACCTGCAATCGGAAAACCAGCGCCGGATGGACCGGGGCGATCCGCCGGTGCCGCTCGACGAGACGCTGTCGGAGGCGATGGAGGCGCGCGCGCCCGACCTCGTACAGAAGACCCACTGGCCGAACATCGATCTCATCGGCGCGCAGCTCAACCTTTACTGGGCCGAGTTCCAGATCCCCGTCTGGCGGATGCAGGCGCGCGGCTGGAAACTGTGGGACGCGCTGACCGAGAGCCTCGAGGCCGACGGGATCCTCGACGAGTATGACGTGATCTTCCTCGATACCCCCCCTGCCCTCGGCTATCTGACGATTAACGGGCTGGCCGCCGCCGACATCCTGCTGGTGCCGCTTGGCGCGTCGTTCCTCGAGTTCGATTCCACGGGCCGCTTCTTTGACATGCTGCACTCGACCTTCTCGTCGATCGAGGAGGCCGAGAACATGGCGGCGCGGGCGCTGGGGCGCGAGGGGCTGAACTTCCAATGGGACGCGGTGCGCGCGGTGATCACCCGCTACGACGGCACCCAGCAGGCCGAGCTGGCGGCGCTGATGCAGGCCTATCTCGGGCCGGTGCTCTCGCCGCACCGGCAGGATTACACCGCGCTCATCGGGCAGGCCGGCGAGCAGGTGCGCGGCATCTACGAGGCCGACTACCGCGACTTCAACCGCGAGACCTATGCCCGGGGCCGCGAGACCTTCGATGCCACCTATGCGGCTCTCAAACAGCTGCTGCTGGGCAGCTGGCGGCGCGATGAACAGGCTCTGAGGGCCGCCGAATGAGACTCTGTTTCGCTGCGAAACAATTTTCCGCGCGACTTTTCTGGGCGGCGGGGTCACCCCGTCTTAACCATGTTCGGGTCGGCTCTGTGCCGGACCTTTTCCTGACAGGAGCAGACGGATGGCCAAGCGCAAGAGACTGACCCCGGTCGAGCCCGGCCCGCTGGGCAATGAGGCCGGCCCGGCGGGGCTGGAGACGAAATCGATGTTTTCCGCCCCCTCGCGGCGGGCCGCGCCAATCGCCGATGTGGCGGCGGGGGCGGCGGCAAGCGCCGCGCTGGAGGAACTGTCGGACCGCTGGGAGACCGCGCGGCGCGACGGCAAGCTGGTGCTGGAACTGCCGCTGGAGCAGGTCGCGCTGAATCATCTGGTGCGCGACCGCATGGCCGAGGATCCCGACGAGGCGCAGTCGCTGCGCGACAGTCTGCGCGCGCGTGGCCAGCAGACGCCGATCGAGGTGGTCGCCCTGCCCGGCCGCGCCGGCTACGGGCTGCTCTCGGGCTGGCGCCGCTGCCGGGCGCTGGCGGCGCTGCGCGAGGAGACCGGCGATCCGCGGTTCGGCACGGTGCTGGCGCTGCTGCGCCGCCCCGAGGATGGGCACGCGGCCTATCTGGCGATGATCGAAGAGAACGAGATCCGCGCCAATCTCAGCCATTACGAACGCGCCCGCATCGTGGTGAAGGCCGCCGAGCGCGGCGTCTTCGCCTCGGAGAAATCCGCCTTGGCGACGCTCTTTGCCTCGGTGCCGCGGGCGCGCCGCTCGAAGATCAAATCGTTCATAGGCATCGTGAAGGCGCTCGACAGCGCGCTGCGCTTCCCCGAGGCGTTGAGCGAACGCGCCGGTCTCGAACTGGCGCAACAGCTGAGCGACCGGCCGCGTCTGGCCGAAGAGATCTCTGCCGCGCTGAGGGCCGAGGCGCCCGCCGATGCCGTGGCCGAGCGCGACATCCTCACCCGCTGCATGACGGCGGGCCGCGCGGAGGAGGAACCCCCTGCCCCCGAACCCGCGCAGCAGATCGAGAGCCAAACCCCCGCCGTAGAGCCGAAAGAGCCGCCCGAAACTCTCGCGCAATGGCCCGGTCTCACCCTGCGCCGCCGTGGCACGCGGCTCGAGATCTCGGGGCCCGCGGCGGATGCCGAACTGGGCGCCGATCTCGCCGCCTGGCTCTCGGCGCGGATGGAAGGGTGAGGCCCGTGGTCGGCAGGCTTTGGCAAAATGTTTCGCTGCGAAACAATTTCGCGGGCGGTGCTGTGGCGCGCACACACCGGGAGGGCGGCGCGCGTGCCGCCCTGCTTGCGCCGGGCCGTCCGGCCCCGTAAGCCGGGCCGACTGTTTCAAGGAGACGATTTGTGCTGCTCGCCCGGGTTTATCGCATCTTCCTGCGCTACGCGGAGATGAACATCGAGCTGGATCGTCCCGGCGTGGAATTGCGCGACGAGACCGGCGCGCCCTATGGCGAGATCACCCGCATCGCCCTGCGCCGCCACCGCATCCATGTGGAAGGCTGGGCCGAGGCGACGCGCATCGGTCTGTCGGTCAACAGCACCCGCGCCTGGGTGGTGCCTGATCTGGTGCAGGCGGGCAATGCGCGGCGCGGCTTTGCGCTGGATATCCCCTGCGAGACCGGCCCGATCACGCTGGTCGCCGAACGCGGCGAGGGACAAGATCCGCTGCGCCAGACCCTGCCCGGCTTTTCGCGCAAGGCGCTGCTGCGGGCGCGGGCGCCGATGGCGCTGCGCTTTGTGACCACGCTGGCAGAGCTTGCCCCGGTGATCCACCGCTGGAAGCGTCAGGGCGATCTGGGCGCGCGCGAGGTGGTCAAGGAACGGCTGGGGCTGGTGCCGCGCTCGGATGCCGCCGAGATGCTGCCTGCGCTGCTGCCGGGCACCCCGCTCGCCGCCGCGCCGGAGCGCGCCGCGACGCTGATCCTGCCGGTCTACAACGCCTTCCATCTGCTGCCCGAGGCGCTGGACCGCATCGCCCGCCACTCCGGCAGCGCCTGGCGGCTGCTGCTCATTGACGACGCCTCGCCCGACCCGCAGGTCCGCCCCTTCCTGCGCGACTGGGCTGCGGCGCATCCGCAGGTCACCCTGCTGGAGAACGACGAGAACCTCGGTTTCATCGGCACGGTCAATCGCGGCTTTGCCGAGGCGCTGCAGCACTGGCCCGAAGACCCGGTGGTGCTGGTCAATTCCGACGCAATGGTGCCCGAGGGCTGGCTGCCGCGGCTGCTGGCGCCGCTCACTGAGCCGGATGTCGCCTCGGTCACGCCGATGTCCAACGACGCCGAGATCTTCACCGTGCCGGTGATCTGCCAGCGGGGCGATCTGGCGCCCGGCGATGTCGACGCGCTCGACGCGGTGGCGGCGGGCTTCGATCCCGTGGCGGGGCTGGCCGAGGCGCCCACCGGTGTCGGCTTCTGCATGGCGCTGGCGCCGGAGGTCCTCGCCCGGCTCCCGCAGTTCGATCCGATCTTCGGTCGCGGCTACGGCGAAGAGAACGACTGGTGCCGCAAGGCGGTGGCCATGGGCGGGCGGCATGTCTGCGCGCCCAACCTCTTTGTCGAACACCGCGGCGGCCAGTCCTTCGGCAGCGCCGACAAGCAGCGCCTGCTCGAGCGCAACCTGCGGGTGCTCTCGGGGCGCTACCCGGGCTATGACGCCGAGGTGCAGGAGTTCATCCGCCGCGACCCGCTCAACACGCCGCGGCTGGCGCTGGGGCTGGTGCTGGCAGCGCGGCGGCAGACCGGCGCGGTGCCGGTCTATCTTGGTCATGCGCTGGGGGGCGGGGCGGAAAACTACCTGCAGGACCGCATCGCCGCCGAGACCGAGGCAGGCCAATCGGCGCTGGTGCTGCGGGTCGGGCAGGGGCACCGCTGGAAGCTCGAGCTTTACGGCCCCACCGGCATGACCCAAGGCCTCACCAACGATTGGGATCTGGTCGAGAAGCTGGTGGCGCTGCTGCCGCAGCGGCGCATCGTCTATTCGTGCGGCGTGCATGAACGCGATGCCTCGGAACTGCCGGACCGGCTGCTGCGGCTGGCGGCAAAGCCGGACGGGCAGGGCGCGCATCCGGTCGAGATCCTGATGCATGATTTCTTCCTCATCAGCCCCTCCTATACGCTGCTCGGCGCCGATGGCGTCTACCGCGGCGTGCCGGTGGCGGGCGGCCCGCTGGCGGACGACCCGGCGCATGTCTACGAGCGCCCCGGCGGCGTCATGGCGTCGCTGCACGACTGGCAGACGGCTTGGGGCCGGCTGATGGCGGCGGCCGAAAGCATCGTGGTCTTCTCCGGCTCCAGCCGCGATATCGTGGCAGAGGCCTATCCGCAGGCCGCCCCCCGCATCGCGGTGCGCCCGCACCAGCTGCCCGCCACCCCGCCGCGCCTTGCGCCGGGAAAAGGCGAGGGCGGCGTGCCGGTGATCGGCGTGCTGGGCAATATCGGCGTGCAGAAGGGCGCGGCGCTGCTGCAGGATCTCAGCCGCGATCTGGCCCGCTCGGGCGCCGCCCGGCTGGTGGTGCTCGGCCATATCGATCCGAGCTACAAGCTCGCCCCGCCGAGCCTCGTCCACGGCAGCTACGAGCTGCGCGACCTGCCCGGCCTCGTGGCGCGCTACGGCATCTCGAGTTGGTTCATGCCCTCGATCTGGCCCGAAACCTTCTCCTTCACCACCCACGAGATGCTGGCAACAGGCCTGCCGGTGGTGAGCTTCGACATCGGAGCGCAGGGCGAGGCGGTGGCCCGCGCGGTGGCGCAGGGCGCGCCGGGGGCGGTGTTGCCGTTGCCGGAGGGGCCTGTTCGCGATATCGAGGGTCTCCTCGCAGCCTCGCAGCGACGCGGCGCGGACGAACGGGAGTGCGCATCATGAAGGGGTTCCTGAAAGACCGGATCGGTAAGGCCGTGGTGCCCCTGCCTCTGGTAGATGCGATGGCCAAGCCCGGCGTGCATGAGCGGCGCTTGCGCGAGCTCTATGGCGAGGACGCGATGTTCCTTGGCCGCAAGCCGGTCTTCGCCAAGCCGCTGGTGATCATCGCCTTCACCAACCGTTCAGGCTCGAACCTTCTGGCCGAATATGCGCGGCAGGCCGGGCGTGCCGGCGGCGGGGGGGAGTTTCTCAACGCCGACGTGCTGGAGAACATGAAGACCAAGCACGGTTTCAAGCGTTTCCCCGGCTACATCCGTTACCTTCACAAGACCCAACGCAAGACCGGGCAGAGCCTGATGCTGAAGGCGTCCTGGGACCAATTGGCGATGCTGGTGCGGTTCAACATACCGGGGATGTTCCCGGGCGTGACGGTGCTGCACACGCTGCGCGAGGATGTGGTGGCGCAGGCGGTGTCCTATTCCATCGCGCTACAGACCGGGCGTTGGACCAGCCTGCAAGACGCCTCGGAGACGGAGCCGCGTTTCGAAGCCGACGGGATTCTGCGCTCGATCGAGTCGTTCCACCAAGCCAACCTGTTCATCGACCTGATCTGCCGTGCGCAGGGGTTCGAGCGGTTTGCGGCGCTCTATGAGGAGACCTCGCAAGACCCTGAGGCGGTTAGCTCCCTACTGCAGCAGGCAGGCCTCGCCAAGCCGGGCTGGCAGCCTGGTGCACCGCGGCTTGAGAAGCAGCGCGATGCGCGCAATGCGGCGTTTGAAGCGCAGCTCTTGGAAGAGCTGCGCCGTCATCTTTGACCCGTCGGTACGGGGGCTTCACTGTTATCTGTGCAGCAAGTCGGTGTGGAAGCGGCGCAGCAGAAGCAGGCCAAGAGTTAGGCAGATCAGGGCCAGAGTGACCACATAGAGTTTTGAGACGTAGGTTGCCTCGTAGGTTGGGTAGAACCCTTTACGCATCAACCCGACCACATGCACCAGAGGATTGTACCAAAGGTAGCCTTGGACCCATTCGGGGAGGTCGTCGTAGAGAAAAAACGTCCCGGAGATAAGGAATAGAGGTCGGGTCAAAATCCCCCAAGCCTGCTGTGCCACCGGGAACAGGGTGAATATGAAGCAGGTCAGCGTTCCGATGCCGATTCCGAGCAGTGCAGCTAGGGCGAAGCTTTCAAGAATGACCGGAAAATCCAGTGTCACGCGGGTCTCATAGAGCAGCATGATACCGCCGAACACGATGTAGCTGACCAAAAGCTTGGTCATCACGTCGAGGATGAAGCGCCCGAGGATCGCGTCCACGAAAGTGACCGTTGGGTAGGCCAGCAACTGCTTCGAATAGTTCAGCGCGCTCGAAACCTTCCCTTGTACGCCGGTGTACATCAAGAAGGGCATCATGCCGGTGGCGTAGAAGATCGGGAAGTTTACACCGAGTGAAGGACTCCGCATGAACGCGGAAAAGGCCAAGGTCAGCACTAGAATGCCGCCGATGGGTTCAAGAATAGCCCAGATGTAGCCACCGGGTGAGCGACCATAGCTGGTGGCCATCTCGCGCAGGATCAGCGCCGCGACAGCGCGCGAGCCGGGGAACAGCCTTTTGGCGGCCGCGGTGCTTCGGGCCGGGGTCTGGGGTGGTGGCGCGAAATCCTCGGTGCTCATGCAGGGGCCTCTGGAATCTGGTATCTTGTTCTTGTCCGGTGTATTAGCATCGTGCTCTGGCAAATGACATTCCAATGGGGCCCGTTTGACACAACCCGCCAAGGACAAGGCTGCCGGCCCCGCACAGGGCCAGCCGCAGCAGGGCAAGAACGCCCCCGCCAATACCAAGACAGCCACGGAAACCAAAGCGGCAGAGGGGAAACCCTCGGGCAAGCCGCAGCCTGCTGCCGTGCCGCAACCAGCACAGGCTGAGGCGCCGCAGACGCCGGCGCAGCTGCAACAGCCGAAGGCACCGGGCCCGAAGAAGCCCGGGGCGCAACCGCCGGGCAAGCCGCCGGGGTCCGGCGCGCAGCAGGCCGGTCCGGCCCGCCCGCCCGCGGGCGCTGCGAAACCGCAGCGCCGGCACAAGCTGATGCTGGCGAGTTTCCTTGTCTGCGTGATCCTGCCCAGCATCCTGACCGCGCTTTACCTGTGGCTGGTGGCCGAGGACCAATATGCGTCCAAGGTGGGATTCACCGTACGCCAAGAGGATGCCGCCTCGGCGGTCGACCTTCTGGGCGGTCTCTCGAGCCTGTCCACTTCAAGCTCGTCCGACACGGATATCCTCTATGAGTTCATCCAGAGCCAGAAGCTGGTCTCGGACATCGACGAGCAGATCGACCTGCACGCCATCTGGACACCTTCGGGATGGGACCCGGTGTTCAAGCTCGACGAAGACGCGTCGATCGAAGAGCTGATGGGCTACTGGGAAGACATGGTCCGGATCTCCTACAGCTCGGGGCTGATCGAGGTCGAGGTCCGCGCCTTCCGGCCCGAGGACGCGACGCTGATCGCCCAGACCCTGCTGGATGAGAGCGCCGATGTGATCAACGAGCTCAGCTCGGTCGCCCGCGAGGACGCGATCAGCTATGCTCGCGACGAGCTCGACGAGGCGGTGGAGCGGCTCAAGGAGGCGCGCGAGACGGTCACCCGGTTCCGCAACGAGAACCAGCTGGTCGACCCGCAGATGGACCTGCAGAGCCAAGCCGGTCTGCTGGGCACGCTGCAGGGACAGGAAGCCGAGCAGATCATCGAGCTCGACCTGCTGCGCGAGACCTCCCAGGCCAATGACCCGCGCGTCGCCCAAGCCGAGCGCCGCCTCGAGGTGATCCGCTCGCGGATCGCCGCCGAGCGCCAGAAGCTGGGCTTCGAGGGCGGCACCGGGCCCGGCGGGCAGGCATTTGCCGATCTGGTGGGCGACTACGAGCGGCTGACCGTGGACCGCGAGTTTGCCGAGCAGTCCTATGTGTCGGCGCTGGCCGCCTATGACGCGGCGCGGGCCGATGCCAAGCGCAAGAGCCGCTACCTGGCCGCCTATATGCAGCCGACCAGCGCGCAGACCGCCGAATACCCGCAGCGGGCGACGCTGCTGATGGTGGTGACGCTGTTCCTGTTCCTGATCTGGGCGACGACGGTTCTGGTGCTCTACTCGGTCAAGGATCGTCGATAGGAGGCGGGTGAGATGATCCGTTTCGAGAACGTCACCAAGGTCTTTGCGCTCGAAGGCAAGCGCAAGACCATCATGCAGAACGTGTCGATGACCTTCCCCACCGGGCGCTCGGTGGGTCTTTTGGGGCGCAACGGCGCGGGCAAGTCGACGCTGCTGCAGATGATCGCGGGGACCATGCCGGTCACCTCGGGGAAGATCAGCTCTTCCGGCTCGATCTCATGGCCGGTGGGGTTTGCCGGATCCTTCCACCCGGAACTCAGTGGCGCGCAGAACTGTCGGTTCATCGGGCGTATCTACGGCGTGGATACCGATGAGCTTATCGCCTTTGTCGAGGACTTCGCCGGGCTCGGCGTGCATTTCCACCTGCCATTGAAGACCTATTCGTCGGGGATGCGTTCGCGGCTGGCTTTCGGCACCTCCATGGGCATCGCCTTCGACACTTATCTGGTGGATGAGGTGACTGCGGTGGGGGATGCGTCTTTCCGGGCGCGCAGTGACCGGCTGTTCAAGCAGCGCATGCGCAACGCCGGCTCGGTGGTGGTGAGCCACTCGATGGGGCAGATCCGCCAGCTTTGTGATGCGGTGGTGATCCTCGAGGACGGGCATCTGACCTTCCACGATGATGTTGACCGTGGCATCCGCGAGCATGAGCAGAACATGAAGCGTCGGGCCTGAGGCCCCGATACCTCCGTATCAGAGCCTGCTTTTCCGGTCAGACCCGCCCCAACGCTGCCGCCAGATAGAGGCTGGCGGTGGTCAGCCGGGTTTGCCGGTGCAGGCCCAGCCGCCGGAAGGTCAGCAGCCGGCCCGGGCCGGGGTGCGGCTTTGCGGCGCGCAGTTCGGTGATCAGCGCGCGGTTTTCCTCGGTCAGCAGACCCGACACCCGGTCGAGCGCCGCGAGGTTGGCGGTCAGCCAGCGCGCGTAGCTGCGGCCCAGCACCATGCGGGCGCGGCGCAGCTTGGGGGCCAGTCCTTGGTGCGCGCCGACTGCATTGGTGCGGTGCTGGCGGTAGTAGATCAGCAGCGCCGGATCGACGATCACCGTGCCGCCGGCGCCGCTGACCAGCTGGTAGAGCCACCAGTCGTGATGCGGGATATCGGCCGGCACCCCGGCGCGGCGCACCAGATCCAGCGCCCCGGCGCTGAGCGTGGCGCTGTGGCCGCTGATCACGTTCTGGGTCAGCGCATTGCGGAAACACGGCGCGCGGCGCGGCTGGCGCGAGCGGCCGATGACGCGCAGCGCCACGTCGGTGTGGTAGCTTTGCGCCCCCCAGAGCGCCACCGGCCCGGCGTCCTTTAGCGCCGAGAGCGCCAGCCGCAGCTTGCCGGGCAGCCAGACGTCGTCCTGATCCGACAGCGCCACCGGTCCAGCGGGCAGGTCGGGGTGGCACAGCAGCGACAGGAAATTGGCGGCATGGCCGCGCTGCGGACCCGCGACGATGCGCACCTCGCGGCGGTGGCGTTCGGCAGCTTGGAAGGCGTTCAGGATCTCCAGCGTGCCGTCGGTGGAGCCATCGTCGCTGACCCAGAGATCCCAGGCCTCGTGGTTCTGCGCCAGATAGCTGTCGAGCTGCTGCTGCAGGTGCGCCGCGCCGTTCCACGTGGCCAGAAGGATGGTGACCCGTGTCTGGACCCGTGTCTGGACCCGCGTCTGCGGCGAGAGGGGCTGGTCGGCGCTCATATAGGGGCTCTCTGCGGCGGGGACGGAACTTCTTAGGTCATGCCGGAGCGGCGGCGGCGGTGCAACAGATCGCGCGACTTCGAGACGAATAAGCCGCGTATTGCGCGGTTTTTCCGGCACGGGTTTTAACCGGCTGTCGGGGGCGGCTCTGCCATACCCGGCGCCGGGTATGGCATCGAGGCGCAGGCAGCGAGGCGGGCAGAGACGGCGATGGGTCAGCTTCAGCACCTGAGCACGCAAAGCGCCGGGCCGGAGGCGCATATGCTGGCGCTGAGCGCGCTGCTGATCCCGCCGCAGGATGACGCCGGGCAGGAAGGCGCCGGGCAGGGGGAGACGGGGCAGGGAGAGGCGGGGCAGGCCGCCCCGTTTCGGCTCGTCAGCGCCGGCGGCGCGGGTGGCGGGGTGCTGGTCTGGGACGCGGATCTGCAGCTGCAGGGCAGCGGGCATTACGGCAGTTCGGATGGGCTTGATGCGCCGCGCGGGCTGGTGCTGGCAGAGCTTGGCGGCGAGAGGCTGCTGCTGGCGCCGGGGCGCTCGGGGGCCGGGATCGAGGGCTGGGCGTATGAGGCCGGGGCGCTTGATGAGGGCGCGCTCTCGACGCGGCGTTTTTTCGGCTATGACGACGGCACAGCGCGGGCGCTGGTGGCGTTGGCGGATGTGAGGGCGCAGGGGGCGGACCTGCTGGTCACCGCCGCAAGGGACGTCGACGGGGTCGAGGTCTGGCGGCGCGAGGGCGATGCGTTGATCGCGCAGGCGCAGGATGTGCAGGCCGCGACGCCGGGGCAGGTCAGCGCCATCGCAAGCGTGGGGCAGGGGGCGGCGGCGCGTGTGCTG
Organism: Salipiger sp. ABF4_146; assembly: GCF_056161345.1. Taxonomy (NCBI): domain Bacteria; kingdom Pseudomonadati; phylum Pseudomonadota; class Alphaproteobacteria; order Rhodobacterales; family Roseobacteraceae; genus Salipiger; species Salipiger sp. ABF4_146. The sequence goes on from NZ_JBSWYX010000019.1 coordinate 50,447, forward strand.
GTGCTCTCGGCGGAGAAAAACAGTCTCTATTCCTATGCAATCTCGCCCGAAGGGCGGCTTTCGGACGTGCGGCAGCTTGGGCCGCAGGACGGGCTTTTTCTGGACACGCCGAGCCTGCTGCGCTGCGTGCAACTGGCCGGGCAGAGCTATGCGCTGATCGGCGCGGGCTCTGGTGCGATCGCCGTGGTGGCGCTGCAAGGCGGCGGCGGCATGCAGCTCACCGATCTGGTGGGCGACGATCTGCAGACCCGCTTTGCCGGGGTCACCGCGATGGCCACCGTGACGCGGGACGGGCAGGTCTATGTGGCCGTGGCGGGCCGTGACGACGGGATCAGCCTGCTGACCCTGCTGCCCGGCGGGCGGCTGCTGCATCTGGCGACGCTGGCCGATGACACCGAGATGGCGCTGAGCGCCCCCGCGGCGCTGGCGCTGGCGGCGGATGCCTCGGGGATCGACATCTATGCCGCTGGCGGCGTGCCCGACAGCGCGGCGGGCGATGGTCTCTCGCGGCTGCGGGCCGAACTGGGGGCGGTGGGCCTCACGCGGCAACTGGGCGGCGGCGCGGACAGCCATGACGGCACGCCGGGCAATGATCAGATCCACGGCGGCGCGGGCGATGACAGCCTGTCGGGCGGTGCTGGCGACGATGTGCTGATCGACGGGCCGGGGCAGGACGTGCTGAGCGGCGGGCCGGGGGCGGATGTCTTTGTCTTCACCGCCGATGGGCAGACCGACCGGATCACCGATTTCGAGCCCGGCACCGACCGGCTGGACCTGTCGGATCTGGGGCGGTTCTACACCGTGGAGGCGCTGCAGATCGACAGCACCGCCCGCGGCGCGCGCCTCGTGCTGAACGGCGAGGTGACGCGCATCGACAGCGCGCAGGGCCAGCCGCTGGCGGCGGGCGATTTCGACATCGCCGATCTGCGCGACCTGTGGCACATCGACAGCAGCGCGCTGCCCGAGACGCCGCTGACCCTGAGCGGCAGTGCCGGGTCCGACCTGCTGCAGGGGCGCGCGGCGGCGGACACGATCGCCGGCGGGCCGGGGGCCGACATTCTGCGCGGCGGCGCGGGCGACGATCTGCTGATCGGCGAGGCCGCGGACCCCGAATTCGACCCTGTTTCGGGGCAGGTCTTTCGTCTCTATCGCGCCACGCTGGATCGTGCGCCGGATATGGCGGGGCTGCTGCACTGGACCGCGCGGCTGCTGTCGGGCACGCGCGACCTGCTGTCGGTGACCGGTGGCTTCACCCAGTCTGCGGAGTTTCGCCAGACCTATGGTGCGCTTGATGACGCGGCGTTCGTGACCCTGCTCTACCGCAACGTGCTGGAGCGCGCGCCCGACGCCGGCGGGCTGGCGGGCTGGACCGGGCGGCTTGGGGAGGGGATGCGCCGCGAGCAGGTGGTGCTGGGCTTTTCCGAAAGCCCCGAGCTGCGCGCCAGCACCGCCGGTGAGGCCGTCGCCTTCAGCCGCGGCGCGCTGCAGCAGGCGTGGACGGATGACGTGTTTCGTCTCTATCAGGCGACATTGGACCGCTCGCCCGATGTTTCGGGCCTGCTGCACTGGTCGGCGCGTCTGGCCGAGGGGCGCAGCTATCTCAGCGTGGTCGATGGCTTTGTGCAGAGCCCCGAATTTCAGGCCACCTACGGCCCGCTGGGCAACGCGGGCTTCGTCGGCCTGCTCTATCGCAATGTGCTGGGCCGCGACGGCGAGGCGGCGGGGCTGGAGAGCTGGACCGCGCGGCTCGAGGCCGGCATGAGCCGCGCTGAGGTGGTGCGCGGCTTTGCCCAGAGCCCGGAGCTTATCGCTGCCAGCGCGCCTGATCTGCTGGCTTGGATGCGCGGGGCGGGCGCGGACGATGAGCTTGATGGCGGGGCGGGCGACAATCTGCTGATCGGCGGCATGGGGCGCGACCGCTTCACCTTTCACGCCGAGGACGCCAGGCGCCACGAGGTCGCCGATCTCGAACGCTGGGACGTGCTGCAGTTCGAGGGGTTCGGCTATACCGAGGCGGCGCAGATCCGCGCGCATCTGGTGCAGGATGACAACGCTGTGCGGTTTTCCGATCAGGGCACCCGGGTCATCCTTCAGGGGGTGACGCAATCTGATATTCACGATGACATGTTTTTGTTCTGACGGCGGCGGCAAGCGCCCGGGCGGTATGGCCTGCGGTCCCATCCAGAGGGCCGGTCGTGTAAGCCAGCGCACCCTATTCCGCGCAAGAAATCCAAGGACCTTTGGGCAGACGATCGCGCCGCGCGACACGCCGGCCCCACTGACCCGCAAGACAGCGACAGGACCCGATGAGCAACGAGACCCACACCCCCACCGCCTTCGAGCAGATGATGCTGGAATATATCAACCGCGCCCGGCTCGACCCGCAGGGCGAGTTCGACGCGATGATCACCGACGCGGCGAGCGGCACCGCGGTGCAAGGCAATATCACCAACGCGCTGGGGTATTTCGGCGTCGACCTCGATGTCTTTGCCGCGCAGCTGGCCGAATATGACGCGGTGGCCGCGCTGGCGTGGAACAGCCCGCTGGCGGCGGCGGCGGACAACCATTCGCAGGCGATGATCGATGCCGATACGCAGGGCCACCAGATGCCCGGCGAGGCGGTGCTGCGCGACCGGGTGGTGGCCGAGGGCTACGACGGCTGGTCGCGGCTGAACGAGAACGTCTTTGCCTATGCGCAGGACCCGCTGCACGCCCATGCGGGCTTTTACGTCGACTGGGGCGGCAGCACTGGCGGCATGCAGGACCCGGCCGGGCACCGCAACGCCATCCTCTCGGCCAATGTCACCGAGGTTGGCATCGGGGTGCTGGATGCACCGGACGGGCTGAGCGTCGGGCCGTATGTGGTGACGCAGGATTTCGGCACCCGCTCGGGCTATCAGGCGCAGCTTCTGGGCGTGGTGATCGACGACGCCGACGGCGATGATTTTTACGACATCGGCGAAGGGCTGGGCGGCATCACCGTCACCGCCACCGGGGCTGCGGGCACCTACACCACCAACAGCTGGGCCTCGGGCGGCTATCAGATGGTGCTGCCGGACGGTGTCTATGAGCTTAGCTTCACCGGCGCCGGGATCGACGGCGAGGTGCGCTCCACGATCCGCATGGGCCGTGAGAACCTCAAGGTCGATGCCATCGCCGACGAGGCGCAGGCGGTGCAGGAAGAGACGGTCGAGACGGTGCTGCGCGGCAGTGAAGCCGATGACCAGCTGACCGGCGACGCCGGTGTGGCGCAGGTGCTGATCGGCGGCGGCGGGGCGGACACGCTCTATGGCACCGATGGCGACGTGCTGATCGGCGACGATCTGGACCCGCAGCATCTGCCCGAGCTTTCGGGGCAGGTGTTCCGGCTCTATCAGGCGACGCTGGGCCGCAGCCCCGATGCCGGCGGCTTTGCCAGCTGGACCGAGCGGCTGCTCACCGGCGAGCGCACGCTGACAGAGGCGGCGGCGGGCTTCACCGGCAGCCCCGAGTTCCAGAACACCTATGGCGCGCTCACCGATACCGCGTTTGTCGCGCAGCTCTATCGCAACGTGCTGGGCCGCGAGGCCGATGACGGCGGGCTGGCCAGCTGGACCGCGCGGCTTGAGGACGGCATGAGCCGCGAGCAGGTGGTTCTGGGCTTCTCGCAAAGCGCCGAGTTCGTCTCGAGCACCCGCGGCGCGGCTTATAACGCCGCGGTTGAGGTCTCGCCGCAGGCCTGGGGCGACGATGTGTTCCGGCTCTATCAGGCGACGCTGGACCGCGCGCCGGATGCCGCCGGCTTCGAGGCGTGGAGCACCCGTCTGGCCGAGGGGCGCGAGTATCTGAGCGTGGTCGACGGCTTTGTGCAAAGCGCCGAGTTCCAGGCGACCTATGGCGCGCTCGGCAGCGCGGGCTTCGTTGATCTGCTTTATCGCAACGTGCTGGGCCGCGAGGGCGATGCGGCCGGGCTGGAAAGCTGGACCGGACGGCTGGAGGGCGGCATGACCCGCGCCGAAGTGGTGCGCGGCTTTGCCCAGAGCACCGAGTTCGCAGCGGCCACCGCCGACACGCTGGAAAGCTGGATGCGGGCGCAGGGCACGGATGACGTGCTTGAGGCGGGCGGCGGCGAGACCCTGATGATCGGCGGCACCGGCGCCGATATCTTCATCTTTGACGCAAGCGCTGGCGGCAGCAGCACCGTGGCCGATTTCGAGGCCTGGGACACGCTGCGCCTCGAGGGGTTCGGCTTTGCGGATACGGACGCGGCCCGCGCGGCCTTCGTGCAGGAGGGCGACGATCTGGTGCTGGCGCAGGGCGATCTGTCGCTGGTGCTGCAGGACACCGCGCTTGAGTTCCTGACCGGGGCGCGGCTCGAACTGGCCTGACCCGGCTGTTCGCGACCCTGTTTCGAAGCGTTCAGGCCGTTGCGCCCGGACCTCTCCGGGCGTGCGGCGGGGGCGCTGTCGGTTAACCCGCGCGCCCCACTCTCTGCGCCGTGATCCACCGCGCAGGGAGACCCGCCCATGTCCGAGCTTTCGGCCAATCTGTCGCTGCCCTATCTGGCACCGGCGCAGGCGCAGAAACATGTCACCCATAACGAGGCGCTGACGCTGCTCGACGCGGTGGTGCAGCTGGCGGTGGCGAGCCGCGCCTTGGCCGCGCCGCCCGCCGATCCGGAGACCGGCGCGCGCTACCTGCTGCCTGCGGGGGCCAGCGGGGTCTGGGCGGGGCAGGAGGCCGGGGCGCTGGCGCTCTGGGATGGCACCGCCTGGCGCATCTTTGCGCCGCGCCCCGGCTGGCGGGTCTTCGTGCTGGACGAGGCGGTGGACCTGGTCTGGCGCGCGGGCGACTGGCAGGCGATGCCGCTGCCGCCGCAGGGGCAGACCGGCCTGCTGGGGGTGAACGCCGCGCCCGATGCGACCAACCGCCTTGCGGTGGCCTCGGCGGCCAGCCTGCTCAGCCATGACGGCGCCGGGCATCAGTTGAAGATCAACAAGGCCGCAGCGGGCGACACCGGCAGCCTGCTGTTCCAGACCGGCTGGTCGGGCCGGGCCGAGATGGGCTGTGCGGGCAGTGATGCGTTCTCGGTGAAGGTTTCGGAAGATGGCGCATCGTGGCGAACCGCGCTGCGCTTTGAGGCCGCCACCGGACGGGCGCATGCGCCGCAGGGCGCGCGGGTGGATGGCGCGCTCAGCGGCTCGGGCGTGCTGGGCAGCGTGGCGCAGCTGGCGGGGGAGAGCACCGGCGCGCTGTTTGAGACCGGGGCGGGCGCCGGGGGCAGCTACTTGCGGCGCGCCGATGGCACGCAGATCTGCTGGCACACGCTGACCAGCAGCGCCGCGGGCGCGGTGAGCTGGAGCTACCCGGCGGAGTTCGCGGCGCCGCCGGTGGTGACCGGCAGTTGCGCCTCGGGCGGCGCGCATCTGCTGTCGGCAGGAGCCGTGGCGGCGGGCTCGGCTGGGATCTCGGCCTGGGACCTGACCGGCGCACGCATCGCGGTGAGTTGCGCTGTGATGGCGGTCGGGCGTTGGGTGTAGGGCGTTTGGGCCCGTGTCAGAGACGGTTCGGGAACAAAAAACCGGCGCCGCGGGGCGCCGGTCGTTCTGTCTGTGCGGGCTGCCGGAGACGCAGCGCGCCCTCAGCTCAGCCCTTGGCGCCTTGGCCGCGGGCGTATTTGTCCTCGTAACGGATGATGTCATCCTCGCCGAGATAGCTGCCGGTCTGCACCTCAATGAGCACCATCGGCACCTTGCCGGGGTTCTCCATACGGTGCACGGCACCAAGCGGGATATAGACCGACTGGTTCTCGGTGAGCAGCTGCACCTTGTCGTCGACGGTGACCTTGGCGGTGCCTGCCACGACAATCCAATGCTCGGAGCGGTGCACATGGCTCTGCAGCGACAGCGAGGCGCCGGGGTGCACATGGATGCGCTTCACTTGGAAGCGGTCGGCCAGCACCAGCGTCTCGTACCAGCCCCAGGGGCGGTGATCGACGGGGAAGTGCTGCGCCTGCTTGGCGCCGCGCGCCTTGAGTTCCTTCACCGCCTTTTTGACGTTCTGGCTTTCCGAGATGTCGGCGACCATCACCGCGTCGCGCATGGCCACGGCGACGGTGTTCTTCAGCCCGATGCCGACCAGTTCGATCTCGTCGTTTTCCGAGCGCAGCAGCGTGTTCTCGCAATCAAACGCGGTGGTGTGCGCCGACAGCGCGTTGCCCTTCTCGTCCTTGTCCGACTCCAGCCAGACCGACTCCCAGCCGCCCAGATCCGACCAATGGCCGTCGAAGCGCACCACCGAGACGTTCTCGGCCTTCTCCATCACCGCGTAGTCGATGGAATCCTCGGGCACCTGCGCCCAGAGGTCCGGGTCGAGCCGGGTGAAGCTCAGATCCTCGTGTCCGGCCTCCAGCGCCGCCTCGACGGCGGCGTAGATCGCGGGGGCGTGCTCTTTGAAGGCGGCGATGAAGGTCTGCGCCGAGGCGAGGAACACGCCGGCGTTCCACAGGTAGCGCTTGTCGGCGAAGAGCTCTTCGGCGCGGGCGGCATCGGGCTTTTCGACAAAGCGGGTCAGCGCGTGCACGCCGTCGTGGGTGGCTGCGCCGGCCTCGAGCCAGCCATAGCCGGTCTCGGCGCGGGTGGCGGCGATGCCGAAGGTGACGATCTGCCCCTCTTCGGCGGCGACCTGCCCCTTGGCGACAGCGGCGCGGAACGCTTCCGGATCGGCCACGGCGTGGTCGGAGGGCACCAGCAGGATCATCGTGTCGGGGTTGGCCTTGGCGGCAAACAGCGCCGAAGCGATGGCGGCGGGCGCGGTGTTGCGCCCCTCTGGCTCGATCATGATCCCCGCCGCCTTGAGGCCGATATCGTCAAGCTGCTCGGTAACAATGAAGCGGAAGTCGTTGCCGGTCACCACCACCGGATCGCCGAAGCCATTGCCGGTGAAGCGCCGGGCGGAGGCCTGAAACAGGCTCTCGTCGCCGATCATATCGGTGAACTGCTTGGGATAGCTTTTGCGCGACAGCGGCCAGAGCCGGGTACCGGAACCGCCGCAGAGAAGGATGGGGGTGATCATGGCGGAAGAACCTTTTCTTAATCGCATTTCAGTGTTGAGTAGGAGACTGGTTAGTCTTCTGGCGATATTCCTCGGAAGCTTGCAACTGCGCCCTGAGCGCTTCGGGGCTTTCGCAACACTGGAAGCTCAAAATGTTGGCTTCGGCGGGCGCGCGGCCGAGGACCTCTTGGAACGCCTCGATCACCTGATGCCTGGCGAGGTTGAGGCGGGAGAGGTGGTCGAAGAGATTGGGCTTGTACCAGCGAAACTCGGTGACGTCGCGGTTGGCATGCACGCCCACGCCTTGCAGCTGTTTGACCTTGGCGCGTTCGATTTTCTCGCCGTCGACCCGGGCAACCGCCTCTGCGATCCGCGCCTCATCGACCGTCTGATCAGGCGCGATGAAGGCCACGGCGCGCGCCAGTTGCGCGGCGGGGTCGGCCACCAGATCGCCATAGCTCAGCAGCATCTGGCCTTTCGCAAAGTCCGAATGCACCCATTTGGCCATGAAGGCGCGGTAGCGACCGAATTCCTTCGAGGCGAATTCGCGGAACGACAGTTCGGTGTCCGGGGCGCCGTTGCGGATGTGCAGCTCGAAGTTCGACACCACCGAGGGAATGAAGTCGCGGTACTGGATGAGGTACTTCTGGCCTGCGATCTGCGGCGTCTTTAGGTCGAAATCGTGGTTCTTGGTGAGCTTGACCACGTCGCTGTGCTTGCAGGGCACGCTGCGGCAGCAGGCGTCGAGTCCTTTCACCGAGGGCACGCCGGCATGGTATTCGCAGTAGCCAAAGTCCTCGCCGAAATAGAGCGTCAGCAAGCGGACGATCAGGTGGTGGCCGCTGCGTGGCCAGCTGACGCCGACGACGTAATCCATATGCGAAGCTCCGTTGTCTTTCTTGTCGTCCGCCATGCGTCAGCTCCTGCATCCCGCGGCGGTTCTGCCTTGTGCGCTTCCGGCCGGGGCGTTGCAAGGGCACCCCTGCACCGCCCGGGGACGCGTCAGGACGCCATCTTGCCGTTCATATCCGCGAGGATCTCGCGCAGCCGTCCGCCGTAGCGCTTGGCGATCGCCGGGGCCGAGAAGTTTTCCCGGATGTGGGTATAGGCCGCCTCGGCTTTGGCGGTGCGCGCCTGCGGGTCGTCGTAGGCGGCGCGCAGCTGGCGCGCGGCGTCCTCGACCGACGGCTCTGCCCAGACCGAGCCGGGGCGTACGAAGATGTAATCGCCCTGGCGCAGTTCGGTCTCTTCGTAGTCCACCAGCCAGGTGGTCTCGTCCGAGCAGAAATCCATGTTGCCCGAATAGGCGGTGCAGATCACCGGCACCTTCAGCGCCATGGCCTCGATCATGCCGAAACCCCAGCCCTCGGATTTATGCAGCGAGATATAGCAGTCCGAGCCGGCCTTGAGCTGCAGCAGGTCGCGGTAGCTCAGCGTCTCGTTCATCACCACGATGCGCGGATCGCTGGAGATGATCGCGTCGACGCGGTCCCAGAGGTTCACCTGAACCGGGTCGAACACGCTGTCGCGGTTCTGCGTTTTGACCACCAGCCGCGCGTTGGGCACGCCCTCGAAGGCCTTCTGGAAGGCCTGCAGCACCGACACCGGGTTCTTGCGCTGCACGAAGGAGAAGCTGTCGAAGGCCACGAGGCAGACGTAGTGGCTGTCGTCGAAGCGGAAGCGGCGGTTGACGAAGGCGCGCGAGGCCTCGCGGGTGATGTCGGGGTGTTCCTCGTAGCACATGCCGACGTTGACCACCGGCTTGTCCTTGGCGTCGGGCTTGTACATCTCGACGCCGTATTCGGTCGACACCCAGATCTCGTCGAGCAGCTCCATGCCGAGGTAGTGGCAGTAGGCGGGCTTGTCGAGTTCCCAGAAGAAGTAGCCGATGTTGTAGGCGTTCGAGAAGACATCGGGCTGATAGGCGAAGGCCAGCGGCGTGGACTCCGCGTTGAGGTGGATCATGTTGATCTTCGCCGGGCCGTATTCCTCGATCAGCGTCTCGGAGGAGAAGCCCTCGGGCGCCGGGTTGTCGAGGTCGAAATCGACGCCGCGCACGTTGAGCCCGGTCTCGCGCAGGATCGCCGCCGAGAGGCGCGTTGCCTGACCGAGACCCGAGGCCTTGGCCAGCGGTCCGATCAACTGCACGTCCACTTCCTCGCGGTCGGGGCGCGGGATCGGCAGCGCGGCGGCCTCGAACCGGTTGCCCTGATGGTCGCGGGTCAGGAAGGAATAGCTGTCGAGATCGAAGAACTTCTGGCGCAGCGCCGCGGCAAAACGGTCGCGCGGCAGGGCGATATGCTCGGGCGCGGCGGCGGGCTCGGTGCTCTCGCCGTCTGCTTCTGCGTCGAGCGCCGCCTCCTGCGCATGGCCGGCGGCGATCAGCCCGTTGACGAAGACCTCGAAGTCCGAGGCGCCGTTCTCGTTTTCGGGATTTTCTCTCAGCAGCGCGTTGATCTGCGTGCGCGGCATGTAGCGCAGCAGGTCGGGGCGGCGCGCGGCGCCGAGCAGCATCGACAGCATCAGCGTCTTGCGGCCCTCGGCGCTGCCCGGGTCGAGGAAGTGCAGCTTCGGGCTGTCGAGGTAGAAACGCTCGGTGAAATAGCTCAGCGGGAAGGCGTCGAGCCGCCGCGAGGGGTGCACGCCGCGCAGCGCGTCGGCGAAACGGTCGGGGACGAGGCAATCCTCGAAATAGAGATGCGTGACATCCTGATGCGCCCACCAGAACAGCACGTCCATATAGTTGTCACGGTCGTTGAGGTTGAGGTCGGCCATCAGGTCGGGCCGGGCCGACAGGCGCCACCACATGATGCGGCTGAGCGCAAAGCTCTGCCCGCCCATCACCAGCGGCGCATTGAGATAATCAAGCTGCTCGGCGGAGAGCGGCGTGCGGCGCTTCTCCTGACCGCGGTAGGCGGTGAGATACCAGTAGAGGAAGCGGTCGGCGCTCTCGAGCCCTTTTTCGACCGCGTAATGCTCGTCCATCCGGTAGCGGTAGCGCACGTAGTCGAGATAGGCCGGCTGGCCGCTCTCGGGGGTATCGGGGACCAGACGCGCCTTGGTGAACATCGTGCCGTGATGGGTAAAGGGCGGCTGTACCACCGGCGGCAGCGGCTCGGCAGTCTCGGGAGTGTCCTCGAGCAGATCGAGCAGCGCCTCGAGATCGTGTTTCAGCGCAAAGCGGGCGCGCGTTACCACATCGGCGCCGATGCCGGGGTTGCTGGCGTCGGCGCGCAGCTCCAGCGTGCCGAGCTCGGCGCCGCCTTTGCCCTCGGTGCGGACGCTGATCTTGCCGCCCGCCGCGACGATCTTCTGGTAGATGGCGTCCGACAGGCCGAACTGGAAGCCGCAGGCCGCCTCGCCGCCGGTGGCGGCGCGCACGTCCTCGCGGATCGCGTCGGCGATGCCGGCGTCAAGCAATGTGTCGCCGGCATAGATCGCCACCGGCACCCGCCCCTTCTTGCTTTCACGGTGGATCACCCAGCCGCGGATCACCCCCTCGTCGGACAGCCCGTCCACATTGCCCCGGAAGGCGCCGTGGTACTGGTGGCCGTTGAGATCGAGGGGGCCTTTGAGCGCGCGGCGGGCAGCCGAGCGCAGCTTTCGGGTCAGCGGAGTGCTGGCGATGCTCATGGTGATGTCTCCCGGCTCAGGCGAGCGCGTCGTAGTCGGATTTCGCCATCATCGCAGCAAGGCCGCGGATGTCGGTCTTGGCCTCCCAGCCGAGATTGTCGCGCGCCTTGGAAGCGTCGCCGATCAGCAGTTCGACCTCGGCGGGACGGTAGAACTTGGGGTTCACCTTCATCACCAGCTTGCCGGTCTTGCGGTCGGTGGCGGTCTCGTTCTCGCCCTCGCCGTCCCAGGCCAGATCCATGCCCAGCTCTTCGGCGGCGAAGGTGAAGAAGTCGCGGATGGTGGTGGTCACGCCGGTGGCCAGCACGTAATCGTCGGCGACGTCCTGCTGCAGCATGCGCCACATGCCCTCGACGTAATCGCCGGCAAAGCCCCAGTCGCGCTTGGCGTCCATATTGCCGAGCTCGACCGCCGCATCACCGCCGCGCGCCAGCTGCGCGAGGCCAAGGGTGATCTTGCGGGTGACGAATTCCTTCCCGCGCAGCGGGCTTTCGTGGTTGAACAGGATACCCGAGCTGGCGTGCATGCCAAAGCTCTCGCGGTAGTTCATGGTGATGTAATGGCCGTAGACCTTGGCCACGCCGTAGGGCGAGCGCGGGTAGAGCCGGGTGGTTTCCTTCTGCGGCACTTCCTGCACGAGACCGAACATCTCGGAGGTCGAGGCCTGATAGAAGCGGGCATCGGGGCGCAGGGTGCGCAGCGTGTCGAGGATCTTCACCACCGCCATGCCGTCGACATCGGCGGTATAGACCGGCAGCTCCCAGGACGCGCCGACGAAGCTCTGCGCCGCGAGGTTGTAGAACTCGTCCATCTCGATCTTCTGGATGGTGCGGAAGATGTTGTTCTGCTCGGTCAGGTCGAACTCGTGCAGCTCCACATCGTCGGCGATCTCCAGCAGGTCCAACCGGGTGGTCTCGGGCTGCGAGATGCGCCGCACGCCGCCATGCACCTTGTAGCCCTTCTCGAGCAGAAGCTTTGCGAGATAGGCGCCGTCCTGGCCGGTGATGCCGGTGATGAATGCTGTCTTCATTGACCTTTATACCTTCTTCGAATTCCGGCGCCTGCCGCGATGCCCGTTGGCGCGCTTACGTGTCGCGGAGGTGATATCCTCGCTTGACCCCAATGTGCAATTGCCGACCCAGTCTCCCCGGGCCGGCGATTGCCAAGTGTTGCCATGCGGTGTGCTATTTTTGGGCCCAATGTACAGGGATATCGGTGTCGATCTGGTTGTAGTCCCAGGCGCTGCGTAGCTGCTGGCGGAAGCGGTTCGGCTTGGAGGGCAGGCGCAGCCTGTCTTTGGGGCTGTTGACCAGGCCAGTGGGAGCCAGCACATCGCGCCAGAAGTCCGGTGCGATCACCGCGTCGTCGACGTTGATCCCTTCCAGCCCGACCGAAAAACTGTCGTGCGAGAAACCGGGGATCAGGTAATGGCCCTGCTTGCCGAAATAGCGCGCCTCGAGCACGCAGCTTGACGAAAGCGCCGCCACACCACGGATGTTCTCATGCGAGATCAGCCGGTAGAAGTTGTCAGCGGTCAGTTGCGCATTGGGCAGCGCGCGCATGAGCCTCTCGCGGACCTGCGGCTGCGGCTCCAGCGGGTGCTCCTTGATCAGCACGTTCTTGTAGCTCTGCGCGATCTGCTCGAGCGCCTCGATGTGATCGAGCGCGGTGACGAAACGACCGTTCTCGATCACCACCTTGTCGTAGCTGGTCTGCTGGATCACCAGCAGCGTCTCGGGGCGCGGCGGATGCGGGTTTGCCTTGGCGACATTCGACGAGAGCACGCCGGCCTGCAGCCGGATCAGCGCCTCCGGCACCCGGTAGGGGCGGATCGCTTCGGTGATCTCGGCGCTGCTGGCACTGACGTCAAACAGCAGGTCGTCCATGAAGCGCACGGGCGAGAGCGAACAGTCGACGAAGCCGATACCGTGGCGATTCAGGAAATGCGACAGGTAGGGTGGCAGCTCGAAGCCGATAACGAAACTGTCTTGGAAAAGCCGCAGGAACAGCGCTTCGACCGCTTCGGGCAACGTTTCGGCCGCGAAAACTTGCGGCCAGTTCCAGATCGTCGGCTTGTGCCAGAAGGTTTCGTAGATTGCGGTGACAGAGTCGCTGTCAAACTTGGCGCCGTTGCGCCAGTCATTGTCCCAATGAACGATCTCGCAGGGCAGGCCGGTGGCCATGGAAACCGGGGTTTCGAGCAATTTTGCCAGCCAGCGGATGTTCTCGTGCTGGGTTGGCCGCAGCCGGGCGACGGAGGGGCGCAGGAAGTCCCCGGTGAAGACGATGCGGTTTGCCTGCCTCATGCCGCATCCTCCCCGAGCTTTCGGGCACGCACGGCGCGCAGGATCTGCTTGAAGGCTGGCAGCCAGGCTTCGCTGTTCTCCGCGCGCAGGTTGGCGAGGATTTCGTCCGACAGCCTGTCACGTGCCTTCGGGTCGTCGAGCAATTGGCCGATCCGGTGGGCGAAGAGTTCTTTGTCGTTGACCACGAGCGCGTCGGGGATGAGGTGGCGCATGCCTCGTGCGCCCTCGTCGGTGGTCAGGATCGGTACGCCGAAGCTGATCGCTTCGAGCGTCTTGGTCTTCACTCCGCCACCGGCGTAGGTCGGGTTCAGCGCCAAGGCCACGCGGGCGTAGACCGGCATGAGGTCGTCGACCCCTTCGTGACGCACGACAGTGGTATTGAGCGGTGTGACATCGGGGATCGTGACGTTGCCGACGATATTCAACGTCAGTTCTCCGGGGACCAGCGGCAACACCTCGCGCAGCAGGTAGTCCAGCGTCAGATCGTTGACATCGCTTTTGGCGGCGATGAACAGTAGTTCGCGGTTTTCGCCGCGGGGCCCGTATATCTCGCGCAAAGGTTTGAGATCGCGCACCATCGGCAGTCGGAACGGGGTGGTGATCACCGGTCGTCGAGTGATTTGCGTAAACTCTCCGAAGTCTTCGTCGGACATGGCCAATACGATATCGTAATAGTCGAGCGCTTCGCCTTCCTGCTCGGGAGACATGTTGAAGGTCGGGCTCATGCCGTGGCGAGCGAAGGACCGGGTGCGCTGCGACTGGCAGTCATGGGTATCGATGATACGCACGATATCGGGGCGCAGACGCTCGATCATCCACTTTCGATTGAAATAGGGTGTCAGCACTGCATCAAAGCCCTCGGTCTCGACAAGGTGCTTGATTGCGCTTACTGTAAGCTGGCGGGCAGGCGGAGCGCCTGGAACCTGGGGCAGGTCAAGCCGTTCGGAAAGCCGTTCCAGCGCAGCCCCGTCAATCAGCTCATAGGGGGCCTTTTTTGCGAAGGCTGCGTATTCATCCGGCATTCCGAGGCTACTGATCACAGTCAGATCGCAGATCTTGGCGAGTGAATGGCACAGGCTTTCGTAACGGATCGCCGTGCCCACCTTGGCCTCCCAGTAGGGGAAATCTACAAGGGCCGCGACTTTCATACCGAAGCCTGTCCTGCCTTCGCGGGTCGGCAGGTAAAGCGCGAGATATTGGCACCGAGCACCCGTGCGTCCTGCGAGTTGGGCTTACGGAAATCGCTCATGACGAATTCTACCGGCAGGTAGTTGGCAGATTTCAGGTTCTCTCCTGACAGCTCGAGCCGCGCAGTGAAATGTTGCTGCGAGCCGTCGCGTGGAGTGAGCGTAGCCTGCTGACCTGCGGCGCTAATGGTGAGGGTCTCGAGTTGCGCGGGGTCCAGCACGTGGCCGCTGATCTCGATGACTTGATCGACGGTGCCCAGGTGCGGCAGGCAGGCCACCGAAGCGTCGCCGGGGCGCATCCAGCGATGCGTGGTGCCTTCAGAGACCTCCGCCGGATACCAACCGTAGGCGATGACCGACGGCTCGAAGCCAAATTCCCGCGGCGTAGTGGTCAGTGTCTCCAGACGCTCGCCATAGGCTGAGATAACAAGCGGGTCCTCGTAGACCTTCGCCGGATCCCGCTCGGAGCGGTTCTCCATCTCGAGACGCATCAGGTAGACTTGGGCTTCGAGACGCGAGACGCGCTTATTGACTTGACCATAGAGCTGGGACGGGGTGAGCTCAGAGCCGATAGCATTGGCCTGTTCGAAGACCGAGGCGATATAGGCTGGCACATTGGCCAGCGCTGCCATATCGACCTTTGAGCTCACTTGGTGGCGCATCCGGTCGAGTTGCATCAACTGGGTGACCTGCTCGGCGATCTTGGCGATATCTTCGTCGCTCATATTTCGTCCTCGTTCTTCTCTCGTTCCCGGAACCATTAAGCCTTGAACGGCAGGATCGGTTCCTGGGATTTCGTCAGGTCGTCCAGCGCGCGCAGCTGACCGATCAGCGCCTGCATCAGGTGTACAGGAATCATATTCGGCCCATCCGACGGCGCGTTGTCGGGGTCCTCGTGGGTCTCGATGAACAGGCCGCCCACGCCTACGGCCACGGCGGCGCGTGCCAGCACCGGCGCGAATTCGCGCTGCCCGCCGGAGGTGCTGCCCTGGCCGCCCGGTTGCTGCACCGAATGGGTGGCATCGAAGATCACCGGGTAGCCGGTCTGAGCCATGATCGGCAGGCCGCGGAAATCGCTGACCAGCGTGTTGTAGCCAAACGAGGTGCCGCGGTCGCACAGCATGATGTTCTCATTGCCGGTCGAGGCCAGCTTGGCTGCGACGTTCTTCATGTCCCAGGGCGCGAGGAACTGGCCCTTCTTGACGTTGATCGCGCAGCCGGTCTCGCCGGCGGCGAGCAGCAGGTCGGTCTGGCGGCACAGGAAGGCGGGGATCTGGATCACGTCCACCACCTCACCCGCGGGCGCGCATTGCGCGGCGTCATGCACGTCGGTCAGCACCGGCACGCCGAACTCGTCGCGGATCTTCGACAGGATGGTCAGACCTTCCTCCATCCCCAGGCCGCGCTGGGTGGAGATCGACGAGCGGTTGGCTTTGTCGTAGCTGGCCTTGAAGATGAACTTCGTGCCGGTGGGGGCGCAGGCCTCGGCGATCTTCTCGGCCATCATGCGGGCGTGGTCGAGGCTTTCCAGCTGGCAGGGGCCGGTGATCAGGGCAATCGGATTGCTGCCGCCGATGGGGATATCGCGGATGGTGATGGTTTTGGTCATAAGGTCTCGGGATTGTCTGGTGCAGAAGGGCGTTGATGCAAGTCATGCGGTTTGGGACGGGCAGTGTCCAGCCCGTCCCGCCGCATTTGGCAAAAGGCGTTACATCGCCGCCAGCGCGGCCTCGATGCGCGGAACGTCGGTGGGGTTGTTGAGTTCCCAGAACACCCGGCCGCGGGCCGAGACCTCGACGCAGCGCACGGGGATGTCGGCGTCGAGAAAGCGCAGTTGTTCCAGCCCTTCGAGGGTCTCGAACTGACTCACCGGGCGGGCCACGTAATCGCGCAGCGCGCCGGGGCGATAGGCGTAGACGCCGACATGGTGGAACACCGGGATCGGATCGGGCAGTTTGCCCGGATCGATGTAGGGCAGCACCTCTTTCGAAAAGTAGAGCGCGCGCATCTGCGCGTCGAACACCGCGGTGGTGCCGCCGACGCGGCCGTTTTTGCGGTCCTCGACGAAGGCGTCATAGGTATCGCGGTCGCAGCGCAGCACCGGCGTGGCCATGGCCATCTCGGGCTCGGCGTGCATCGCCGCCACCAACTCCTCGACGAACCACGGCGGGGTCAGCGGCGCGTCGCCTTGGAAGTTCACCACCAGCTCGGGCTCGATGCCCAGCTTGTCGAGCGCATCGGCGCAGCGGGCGGTGCCGTTCTCGCAGGACTCTTCGGTCATCACCACCTGACCACCGAAGGCCTTCACCGCCTCGGCGATGCGGTCGTCGTCGGTGGCCACATAGACCGCGTCGATGCCGGCGATCTGGCAGGCGGCTTCCCAGCTCATCTGGATCAGCGACTTCTCGCTGCCGTCGGGCTGGCGCAGCATGGCAAGAGGCTTGGCGGGATAGCGGGTCGAGGCGTAGCGGGCGGGAATGAAGATGACGGTCTTCAAAGCAGTATTCTCGGCAGTCATGGTATTCAGAGCACTCCAGCGCGCAGGAAGTCATGCATGTGCAGTACACCGATGGGGCGGTCGCCCTGATCAACCACCAGCAGCACGCTGACCATGCGCTCATTGAGCAGGGCAAGCGCCTCGGCGGCGAGATAGTCGGCGGGCACGGTGACCGGAGTCCGGTTGGCAATCTCGGCAGGCGCGTGCTGCATGAGGTCATCCATGTTGCGCCGCAAATCGCCGTCGCTGATCACGCCGAAGAGCCGGCCCTCGCGGACCAGGGCCGCGACGCCGAACCCCTTGGAGGTCATGGTCAGCAGCACGTCGCGCATCGAGGCATCATGCGCCAGCACCGGCAGCGCATCGCCGGCGTGCATGAGGTCCGACACCTTGCGCATCTGCGCGCCGAGCTTGCCGCCAGGGTGGAAGACGCCGAAATCATCAGCCTGGAAGCCGCGCCGTTCCATCAGCGCCACCGCCATGGCATCGCCGAGGGCAAGCGTCAGAGTGGTCGAGGTGGTCGGTGCCTTGCCGATCGGGCAGGCCTCGGGCTTATTGGGCAGCAGCAACAAAAAGTCGGAGGCCTTGGCCAGCGTGCTGTCGGCGCGCGACGTGATGGCGATCATCGGGATCGAGAAGCGCTGCGTGTGGTAGACCATGTCGCGCAGCTCGGCGGTCTCGCCGGAATTGGATATCAGGATCACCACATCATGCGGCGTGACCATCCCAAGATCGCCGTGGCTCGCCTCGCTGGCGTGCACGAAGAACGAAGTGGTGCCTGTCGAGGCGAAGGTGGCGGCCATCTTGCGCCCGATGTGGCCCGACTTACCGATGCCTGAGACGATGACACGTCCCTCGGTGGCGAAGATCTTGTCAAGCGCGGGGCCGAAGTCAGCCGGCAGATTGTCGGCCATGAAAGCAACGGCGTCAGCTTCGGTTTTCAGCACGCGCTGCGCGGCGGCGAGAGCAGGGTCGATAGTGGAAATTTCGGAAGGCATGTGCGCGAGCCCCATCTTCATTGTTTTGCGATAGAAATGAGCCTGTACCGGTAAAACGCGGTTTTTTGGATTGCGCAGAGGGCTATCACAGAGAATTTGAGATGACTACAGTCCGCGGGGCATCTTGAGTAAAGATCACCATGCGTTGCGGAGGTAGCAAAGAGCGATCGTGCAGCCTATTGGTAAGCAATGCTCATCGGAGCGGTCTAGCTCCTGTTGCGTAGCTGGTGGTGTAGGGATGAAACAGGTCTGCAGACAGTTCTAGCTTCGGGCTGGTCTTGGTTGCCGCTGCCGGAAAATCATGCTTTTTGCGCGCGACCACAACGAGATGACCGAAGGTTTCATGGACGTACCCATTTTCCACATGGCGAGTTTTTCTCGCTCTGGTGAAACGCTCCTGCAAAGGTGCCTGAACGCCCACCCCCAGATCGAGGTCGTTCACCAGATCCGTGAACCCGACACCCAAGAGGATATCGCTCTTTTTCAGCATCTCGTGCAGAGGAAGGCGCAAACGATTTCCATTGACGATCCTTTGGTCGCACACCGGAACCTGTCGAGGGACAGTGTTTTGCTGCTGAAGAACGCTGTTTGGTGCCATCCCTATCCGCGCCGGGGCTTCACGCTTGTTCGTAACCCGTTCTCGGTTGTCACCAGCGCCTTCCGTGATGCGCCTGACCCGGCTCAGGCCGAGCGTCAGAAGCGCCAGCAACGCCGTTGGGCCGAGGGTATCGATCCGTTTACCAAAGCCATGCAGGGAGAAGACCCGACACTGACCGGGTTTGTGGTGCTATACGCTCGCAAGATGCTGCAGGATCGCCTCGATGGTCTGCCCTTCGCGCGCTACGAGGATTTTGTTGAGGAGCCGGAAGTCATTCTGCGCAAGATCGTCGCTCACCTCGGGCTCGAATGGTCTCCACGGGTGATGCTTTCCCATGAGGACTACCGCGAGGGTCAGAAGGGCCATGGTGGCATCAAGCTGTGGAAGCCGATCAACAAAGGCTCGACCGATAAATATCAGAAGCTGTCACCACAGGTGCGGGCTCATGTTTATGGCATCGCGCAGGAAGTGTTGCGGCGATACGGCTATACGTGGGACGGCAGAACGCTGGGCCTGAAAGATACTGAGGGGATGTTGTGAGGAGATGCATGAGGCTTACAGAAATCGAATGATTGCGATAGTTTGTAGTTCTCCGTTGTGTGGGATTATGCTCATGGCTTGATCTCTCATGAATATATCTTGCCTAGGTCAGTGTGAGGTGGCGATTTTTTGGGAATCCAAGTGTCGAGATGATATTCCGTGTTTAGTCTTCTTGCTGATTTAAATATCAGCATATAATATGACTCGCTGATTGGTTGTTCGTAGGAAGAGAGATAAGTGTTCGTATACAGCGCGTTTGATAAAAATAGTGAAGATCCAAAATATAGTTTGGAGGCGCTGATATCCGCGGTCTCCCTAAGGAGGCATACTATTCAAGATATCAACCTTGTCACGAACAATGTGAAAATTAAAGATTGCTTTGAGAGTCTTGAATACAACCCCTTTAGTGAAATTAGGGTTTGGAGTGATGGGTTCTCTCCAAAATTGCAAAAAATAAGATCAATTTCAGAGTTTTGCGGAAGTGATGTTGTTTTTGTTGATACTGACACCATCATCTTAGGCGACTTGAGCAAGGTTTTTAAATTCTGCGCGTTTGATGTGGCCGCAGCTCCGGCTATATGGCGTGAAAGCGTTACATCTATGGAAGAAGCGTTGCGGCAAGAGCGTATGCGCCAGTCTTCTCTGAACTCTGGATTGCTATTTGTGCGGAGGGATTTCGTCAGGCCTCTTGTCAATGCGTGGAGTGATGAGTTTCAGAAAGCAGAGTCCAAGTTGGGTCAAAAAGCTGCCGATCAACCGCCTCTCACAAGAGCGCTCGAACGGCTGAAGCCTGAGGTTCTAAAGTTGCCTGTGAATTACAACTACCGAACGAACTTTGGAGGTTTACTAAGCGGTAAGTGCTTTGTGGTTCACGGACATTTCTTTCCCGTCGCAAGGAAGGTTATGAGAACAAATTTTTCTCTTGATGTGATTGAGAGGTTTTTAGCCCGAGTTTCGAAGGTGAACGCTGAGATGAAAACTAGAAACTTCCGTAGATTCACGGATATATCCATGGCAAGTTTTGAGAGAGTTTGAGGTTGTGTTTTAGGCGGAAGGATAGAGGAAAGCTACTTTCTGCAAACACTTGACACCGCCCGCCAACTCCGCCTTCTGTCGCGCCCAGTAGAAGAAGGGACTTCCCCATGAAAATCGCAATGATTGGAACCGGCTACGTGGGCCTTGTCTCTGGCGTCTGTTTCTCCGACTTTGGCCACGAGGTGGTGTGTGTCGACAAAGACCCGCGCAAGATCGAGACGCTTGAGCGCGGCGAGGTGCCGATCTTCGAGCCCGGGCTGGATGCGCTGATGGCCAAGAATGTCGAGGCTGGCCGGCTGTCGTTTACCCTCGACTTGGAGTCCGCCATCGATGGCGCCGAGGCGGTGTTCATCGCCGTTGGCACGCCGACCCGCCGTGGCGATGGCCACGCCGATCTCACCTATGTCATGGCCGCCGCCGAAGAGATCGCCAAGACCGCCGATCATTACATCGTCGTGGTGACCAAATCGACCGTCCCCGTGGGGACGAACCGCAAGGTTCAGCAGGTGGTCGCCGCCGCGAACCCCGCGCTTGAGTTTGACGTCGCCTCCAACCCCGAGTTCCTGCGTGAAGGCGCGGCGATCGATGATTTCATGAAGCCCGACCGGGTGGTCGTCGGCGTCGAGACCGACCGCGCCGCCAAGGTCATGGAAGACATCTACCGGCCGCTCTACCTGCGCGACTTCCCGATCGTCACCACCGATCTCGAAAGCGCTGAGATGATCAAATACGCCGCCAACGCCTTCCTCGCGACGAAGATCACCTTCATCAACGAGATCGCGGCGCTCTGCGAGAAGGTCGGGGCGGACGTCAAAAGCGTGTCGAAGGGCATGGGGCTCGACGGCCGCATCGGCAACAAGTTCCTGCACGCCGGCCCCGGCTACGGCGGCTCGTGCTTCCCCAAGGACACCAAGGCGCTGGCGCGCATCGGCCAAGAGCACGCCGCGCCGATTTCCATCGTTGAGACGGTGATCAAGGTTAACGAGGACACCAAGCGGCGGATGACCGACAAGCTGCTTGATCTCTGCGAGGGCTCGTTCAACGGCAAGAAGGTCGCCGTGCTCGGCGTCACCTTCAAACCCAACACCGACGACATGCGCGATGCGCCGGCGCTGACCATCGTGCCGTCGCTGGTCGGCGGCGGGGCTTCGGTCTCGGTGGTCGATCCGCAGGGCAAGCGCGAAGGCGAGGCGCTGCTGCCGGGCGTGGCTTGGGAGGACGACCCCTACGCGGCGGCCGAGGGTGCCGATCTGCTGGTCATCCTGACCGAGTGGAACGAGTTCCGCGCGCTGGATCTGAAGCGGCTGGCGGGGGGCATGACCACCGCACGGCTTGCCGATCTGCGCAACATCTACGCCCCCGAGGACGCCAAGGCGGCGGGGTTTGTCGCCTATGAGGCCATCGGCCGGGCCGGGTATCCGGTGGCCTGAGGCTTCTGTCTCATGGAGCTTGCTCCCGGGGGCGGTTGCCGCCCCCGGGACTTCTGAAAAGGGCTCAGACCCAGATCATATCGTCGGTGATCTGCTCGACCCGGGTGTTGGCGAAGGTGATCTGGGTCTCGCTGTGGCTGAAGATCAGATCGTCCCCGCTGTGGTACATGTAGAAGCGGGCGTCATCGGCATCCTCGAAGCCGAAACCTTGCAGCGAGACATAGTCCCAAGCCTCGAGATCAAGCACCTCGTGAGCGCCGCCGGTCTCTGCCGAGAAGCGGAATTCGTCGGCGAAAAGACCACCCACCATCAGGCTCTCACCCGGTCCGGCGATCAGCACGTCCTGTGCGGCGCCCTCAGTGCCATGATCGAGCCCGCGCACCCAGTCCTTGAGCGCCGTCTCGGTGGAGAGGACGAACTCGCGGCTCTGCGAGAAGCCGGTCACCACCTCGGCACGGGAGGCGCCGCTCTCAAGGCGGTCGGTCCAATTGGCGAGCCCGCCAGCGTCGGCTTCACGGCCCAGCACGTTCTGGTAGAGCAGGCTGACGAAGCCCGCGTTGTCGAGCGCGCCATAGGTGTTCTGGAATTCGGCGCTGCGCACGAAGCCGCTGGCCACCGTGTCAAGCGCGGCGCCCTCCGCCAGCCGCTCGCTCCAGCTGCCAAAACCACCGGCATCCGGCGCGCGGCCCAGCGTCGCTTGGTAGAGCCGGTAGACATCATCGCCCCAACCGGCCTGCGCCTCGGCGGCGAGGCGGGTGATCGCGTCGCTCCAGCCGGTCTGCGAGGTGGTGTCGCTGAAGGCGCTGGCGGCGGCATCGGTGGCGTTGATGAACTCGCCGCTTTCCGAGAAGCCGCGCACCACTTCGGCGCGGCTCATGCCACCGTCGAGACGGCCGGTCCAGTTCGCAAGCCCGCCAAGGTCGGGGTCGCGGTCCAGAACGTTCTGGTAGAGCAAGGTGACGAAGCTCTGGTTGTCGAGCGCGCCATAGGTGTTCTGGAACTCGGCGCTCTGCACGAAGCCGTTGATCACCTCCAGCAGATCGCGCTCGCCGGTGTAGAGCCGCTCGGTCCAGCTGGTGAAGCCGGCGCTGTCGGGCGCGCGGTCCAGCGTCGCCTGATAGAGGCGGTAGACCTGCGCCGCTTCGCGCGCCACCAGATGGCCCGGGTCGAGATCGTCCCCGAAGAGCAGGTCGTGTCCGCCCTGACCCGAGATCACGTCGGCCCCGTCGCCGCCCGCCAGCAGGTTGTTGCCCAGATCGCCCTCGAGCACGTCGTTGCCCGTGCCGCCGCGGAGGGTCTCGAAGCCGCGCAGCGTGCTGCGGGTGCCCGAGCCGTCGATCGCCGCGACGTAGCCCTCGAGCAGCGAAGCGGTGGTGCCGGCATCGCCAAGCTGGAAGGTGTCGGTGCCCGCACCGCCGTCATAACGGTCGGTGCCAAGGCTCTGGATCACCAGATCGTTGCCCGCCCCGGCGGTGATACTGTCGTCCCTCGCTGTGCCCGACAGCCTGTCCGCCCCGGCGGTGCCGGCCTGAGGGCCGAAGTTGTCGGCGTAACTGTAGGCGATACGCCCGCTGTCGCCTGTGCTGGCGCCCCAAGTGGCGAGGATACCCGTGGCTGTCGCGGCCACGGCGGGGCTGTAGTGGTTGCTTGAATTGCTGCCCACGTAGTTGGTCGTATCGAACCACGCGCCGAGAGTGCCGTTTTCGTCGAGATGCACCGCGTAGGCATGCGCCGAATGCGGTGAGGCTTCGGCGCTGCCACCGGCAAGCAATTCGAAGCTGAGCCAGGCACCGCCAGAGGGGTCTTCGACCAGCGAGATCTCATTATTGGCGAATTGACCGTCGTAGGGCAGATCGAGCACCCGATGCGTGCTGGTGCCGGTGCTCTCGTCGTATTGCAGCAGATGCACCACCCGGTCCTCGGTCACCGCGGCAATGGCCAGCGTGTCACCGTCGAGCCGGGCAACGCTGCTGTAGCTCACATAGAGCCCTTCTTCGAACTCGTGCAGGCGGATCTTCTCGACCTCCTGCGCGTTCTCGTCGAGCCGCATCAGGGCGATGTAATGGGTTTCCTCATCGGCCCATTGCGCGCGGTAATCATCTTCGAAGACGAGAAACTGGGCGCCGTCGAGGGCGATCAGCCGGTGTTCGTCGGTGGTGATCTTGTTGAGATCAAGGGTCTCGAGGTCGGTGACCGTGCCGTCGAGTTCGGCATATTGCACGAGGTAATCGTAGCGGCCGCCGCCGCCCACCGCGAGCCGTCCGTCCGAAAGCTGTTCGAGGCTCAGGTGCTCGGCGTAGTCATAGCGGCCGCTGCGCAGTTCCGTGGCCTCGGTGCGGATGCTGCCATCGGCATTGAACACCTGCAGATAGACCGTGCGAACATCATCAAGCGAGGTATCGGCGAACTCGGTGCTCTGCATCCAGACCATGGCGACACCGCCATCCTCTAGCGCGGTGAGCCGGGCGCTGCGCCCGGTGGTCGAGATGTAGCTGCTGTTGTCCTCCGACGGCCCCTCGGTGCCAATGGGATCGCTCTGCCAGATCACCTTGCCGTCGTCGTCGAGCCCGCGCAGTGTGTAGGTGTTGTAGGTCTCGCTGTCGGACCAGCGGTCATAAAGCACTTGCACCACGGTGTAATCTGCCAGTGTCACCAGCCCGAAGGAAGGATCGGCGCGCAGCATGTCGGCGCGGCTGTCGATGGTGGGCACGGTCTTGGCCAGCAGCGCGAGCCCGGGCCAGTCGAGGGTGCTGAGCGTGCCGTCGGGGCTTTCGATACGCTCGATATTGCGCAAAAGCGCTTGGGTGCGTTCGAGTGTGGTGGTGCTGGAGGTCGCGACATCGACCAGCAGCACACGGGTGTCGTAGCCGGCAAAGAGCAGCGGATCGACCTCTTCGACCATCCAGTCGGCGTCGTAGCCGCTGAAGCTGGTCTCGTGATCCTCGACCATAAGCGTGTCGATCCCCTCGCCGCCGTCGATCCGCTCGCTCATGTCGAGCGGGAACCCGAGGTAGGCGCGCACGTCGTCGGCGGGGCGGTACTCGCTGAAGAGGATACGGTCATTGCCAGCGTCGGCGTAGATCACGTCCGGGACGCCGTTGGGGATGATGCTGTCAGCGCTGCTGGAGCCGAAAATATAGGCCATGGACACTCGTTAATCTGGACACGTTGGGCAGTTGGCTCCTGTTTTCGGCGGGGAAGGGGCGCAGGGCAAGAAAAAACGGCTCGCGTAAGCAAGGAAGCTACGCGATGGGGAGAGCCGGGAACGGTGCGGTCAGGCGGGGCGCACCGCCGGTGTGCCATCGAAGAGGTTCCACGGGTCGGTCGCGCCGCTGCCGCTGGCCACGAGACAGCGCCCGTTGGTGCTATCGAAGACCGCCTTTCCCGGGGTCTTGCCGGATGTGTTTATCACGTGGCTTGCGCTCGACAGCGCCTCGGCGGAGATCGAAGGAAAACCCACACCGCCCTCGGCTTGCAGAGTTCCGGCCACCTGTAGCCCGCCGCCGATCCGAAGCGCTGGATCACCTTGCGCATCAAGCACACTCCGCAGCACCTCCCACAGTGCGCCGTCGCGTTCTTCATGCAAGGCGAGTCCCTTCTGCTCGGCTATGTCGAGAAAGAGGCGGAGGTGATGATTATCCTCGCTGAGGCTGACGGCGGCGGGGCTGGTGCCGTCAGTTCCACCGCCCCGTATGTGGAGCAGATCGTCTGGCGGGCGCCCTCGATACCCTTCGGCTTCGGGCCCCAGAGACAAGGCCGGCACAGGGAGATAATTTATGTCCGCGCCATTTTCGCGGGTGTAGTACCGAATACGCGGCGCGCGCAAAGACCAGTAGCCTTCGAACCATCCCTCGCCGGTGCCCGAGAGTGCTTTGGGGCGGGGCATGAAGGGCATAAACGGGGCGTAGTCAATGTTACTGCTCGAGTTCTCTGTAACATTGCCGTAGCGCCATTCCAGCCACCGGGGTCCACCGGTGGGGTGAGCTGCATGACGGTTTTGGTTGTGTTGCGGCGAGACGATCCACGTCATTGCTCCGCCGTTACCGCGTGTGGGGGTGGCTTCACAAAGTAGGTCGAGAATGATCTCCCGGCATTCATGGATAAAGCCGGCGAGGGTGCCCGAGTGCTGTATTCGCCCTTGAATGTCGGCTTCTGCGCAGCGCCAGCCACTGATCTCGAAGCCGCCGATGGCACCATTAAAGAGTGGCTCCTGGAGGGCTTCGCTATCATTTGCGGCGTGCCCGCTGGGGATCAGCAGCCCGCCGATTTGACAGTCGCGCAGCACGATGTGGCTGTTGGCGCCACCGGCTACCGAAGGAACGACAGCGTCGAACTTTTTCGGGTCGAATGCCTCCAGTCCTGACAGACGCAGG
This sequence comes from Salipiger sp. ABF4_146, assembly GCF_056161345.1. NCBI lineage: Bacteria > Pseudomonadati > Pseudomonadota > Alphaproteobacteria > Rhodobacterales > Roseobacteraceae > Salipiger > Salipiger sp. ABF4_146. Next base: position 76,076 of record NZ_JBSWYX010000019.1, read on the forward strand.
CGTTCTTCCTTGCCGACCGTGACTTTGCTAACTGCAGTATATGCGTATGTTTTGCCGCCACTGGTGCCGGTGCCTTTCGCGGTCAGACGGATACGGTCGTGCCCCGGATCAAGGGTAAAAGGGTGGTCATTCGCCCAAGGCAAGTCGACGCTCTCGCTGGTGTGATCAAGGATCAGGAACTTATCCGGCCCGCGCAGGCCGAAGCCGCGCATGCCTTGGAAATTGCAGCGCACCAGCGTCGTTTCGTAAGGCGCGGTGTAGTCGGAATAATCGCCATCTTGATCAATCGCGGCGTTAAGGTAGCCGTAGCGGCGGAAATGCCCCACGGTCTGTACGTCCACCATTGTAGTGTTGCGTGCGCCGATCTGTAAGATGCCGATGTCGTAGCGCCCGAGAATGCGGTTGTTTTTCTTGTCGTTATAGCCTTCTAGGCCTTGCGTTCCACCGCCGTCGGCCACCACTCGGAAGCCTTCTAAGTGAGTGCCGCTGAGTCCCTCGATCACAATACCTACCGCGAGATCTATTGGGGTTGCAGTGCCGTCTGTAGCGTCGCTGTTCATCAACGAGACGAGCTCCCAAGTCGACTCTTCGAGGTCGTTGCGGGCAGAAAAAACGCGCGCTGCGCCGCAAGCTTTCATGGATGAAATGCCGTGCAGCCGGAGTGGTGCGAAGGCCTCGCCAGTCATCACAATTTGGCTGGCGGCCTCTGTTTGGCTACCATTATCAAAATGTGCGGCTAGGTGCCTGACAGCGCTCACTCCTTGGCCGAAAACGCGTAATCCGCTGAAATTGACAGTGTCGGAGATGAAGATTGAGCCAGAGGGGAGATTAAGCTGCTTCTCCATAACGCGACAGTAGTCAGCTGCTAGATTCAAACGCTGGGTGTTTTCTTCTGCCGCGGAGCGGTTCCCGGCTTCGACACCCCAGTGCAGCGCGGATACTGAGCCGAAGGGCAGCAGGCCCGGCAAGTCTGGGATGATCGATGTGCCCGGACTATACAAATAGGAGACACGTCCGTCAGTAAGGACCGCGTCGGGCGAAGTTTTGAGTGATACAGCCCGTCCCGCGAGTTCGGTCCGTGAAGGGGTAGCTGCGGACGTCTGTGCTCTTGCAGGTGAACCTGCCGCACTCAGGGTCATCCCAATAAATGTACGCCTAGTGCTATTCACAGCAGCCTCCCAGGCCATTAGACAGTCAGTCTGGAAAATATGAATTGCGTGGGCGGGGAGCGCAAGCGTACCGCACTAGGCCATGTATAACCGGCGTTGTCGCGCCGCCAGAAAACCTTGGACGTCGTTGTCGCGTATCGCGGCTCCAAGGGGCCGCTGCACCTGCTCGCCCCCTCTCGAGCATTGCTGCGCAGTCGAAACGAACCGTTGTTAGCCACCGGCGGTAGGCCACTGTCAAGCCCTTCTTCCCGGAATAGGTGCGGCCATGCCGCAACAGAAAACCCTGGAGATGCTGCCGTGCCTTCCCAGTCACACGCATCGTGGTCGCGCGCGCGCGGACCAAATGTGGCATCGCCTCTTGTTCCGTGTCGGGAACCCATACGGGCGTTAACTCCCGGCCCGGTGCAGCTTTGCCAACATGACCGCATCGTGCCGGTCCGTCTTGACCCTATCACCCATCATTACAGAGATGAGCGAGGACGCAACGGTGATGCACTCATGTCCCATCTCGACGAGTTGACGGTGCAGCCCATAGCCATGGGGCCCAGGTTTTTAGCAGAGGTGCAGCCGTGCGCCGCTTTCGGTGAGTTTCGCGGCCAGTTTGCGGTTCTGGTCGGCCCGGTGCTGGACTGTCCCCCAGTGCCCCCCCTTCTTGAGGCTAGGCGCCAGCCGAGCTGGCATAACCCTCGAACGGAGAATGCCGCAGTAGAGACCACCGATCCAGTCAGGACAGCCCGCGGTCATCAGGTCGAAGCCGGATACTCACGCCTACGCTCGGACTTCTAGAACGCAAATTTTGAGCGCAGAAACCAATGGTATGTCTACCGACGCTAGCGCTACTTGACCAGATAAGCTACCCGTGGAATGAGAAGGCGACCAAGGCAATGAGGCAGGGCGCGTGCTTAAAGGCGCGTGAATTAGTTAAGATGACGGCTCAAAAACTAAATGCGAATTTTAACTCGGCAACCAGAATTATATTCTCGGGCGACATTCTCCGCGTGGATGATACAAAAGCCAATAAATTTGAAAATCCGGCTGAGAACAACGTGCGGTGGATGAAAAGCCTACTCGCGAAGCCGTTGATGGATTCTCTTAATGTGCCGTCTACACATATATTGCTGACGGAGGGGAGTAACGAGTTAAACCGCCGAGAAGTTTACGAGAAATTAGACATTCCCTTTAGTACCTCAGGCTGGGCTTCTATCTATAATGGGGCGCTATCAGAGGAAATAACCACATACATCAGAAATCTTTACAAAGATTCTCTAGTGATTACATATGAGCTCCCGCCATATCTAAAGGAAGTCTTCGATAATTTCGAAATACCATACATTGACTTCACGCTACACCCAATTCGGTTTCTATCCGACTTCATATTTGGCGTGAGAACAAATATAGACGCGGTAGATAGGCAGTTAAAGTCTCAAAGACTACCAGACAGTGCTGCCGAACTACAGGCTCGCATAATGGCAGGTAGGTCGCTACGACGATTAAGTAATCCAGATCTCAGGATCCCCGAAGGTGCCGTTGTTTTCTTTGGACAAACAAACGTTGACGCCTCACTCATTCATGAAGGGCAGCATGCGTCAGATATAGATGTTGAAATTGCACTGAGTACCTTGGCTGAGGAATATGGTAGGGTGTACTACAAGGGACACCCTCACAGAAACTATAAAAGCTGGATCGAGGGTGTTTGCAAAAGAAACTCAAGAATAAAAGTATTGGATAGGAATGTTTATGACATTCTTGGAAGTGGTTCTGTTGAGATTGCGGCAAGCCTTTCGTCTGGAACTCTAGTTGAAGCCCAGTACTTCGGTATTAAAATACATAGGTTTCTGGATAATTACGGGCGCTTCCATCAACCTTGGGCAGAGGTCGAGTTTGGGCAGTATTACCCAGTCTTTCCCACCGTCCTAGATAGCGAATTTTGGCGAGCCACTTTAATCGGCGGCACCTATAACGCTGGAACTTTTTCCCCAAGGCTCTCGGACGGACTTCTCAAAGAGGCATTGAATGCAAAGTGGGGGAAATAAAATGAGCAATTCGCGCATTTGTGTGCTCTATGACTGCACCAGGCTACTTAGCAAAGCGGGACAAGATTTCCCTTCAGGAATTGATCGAGTTGACATCGCTCATGCTAGATACCTAGAATCTTCCTATAATATAGATGTTGAGTACATATATCATCGTGGAGGAACGGCGCATTTCCTGCCCAAAAAAATGGGTCGTGCGCTGGTATTGACACTGAGTGCGCGATGGGAGGAAGGAAGTCTACCGTCACAACGTCAGTACAGGATTTTTTCTATACTAAAGTCTGCCGTGGATACGGAAACTTTGAAAGATATCAGTACAGCGAAAGAGCGACCTCACCTGACTTCCTATCGGCAGTCTGTATACCTTAATTCCTCTCACGCCGGGCTTAATGCATCTGGGTATTTGGAGTATATAAAAACAAATCTAACGGATAATATGGTATTCTACGTCCATGATTTAATTCCAATAGATTTTCCAGAGTATGTAAAGATCGGGGACGCAGAGAGGCATAGGGAGCGAATGGTAAATGTTGGGAATTATGCGAAGTGTGTGATCGCCAACTCAAAATATACCCTGGATAGGTTCAAAGTCTTTATAAGCGAGAATGAGATTTCTGCCCCCCCATATCTTTCGATAGCTCATATTGGGTTGCACAATGCCTTCTCCCGCATTGCAGCAGATCGAACTTTCGCTTCTTCTGAGCGGAAGAACTTTGTAATGCTGGGTACAATTGAACCCCGGAAAAATCATTTAAATATGTTGCTGCTTTGGAGAAAAATTTGCGCCGAACGTTCAGCCGAAAATATTCCAACTTTGACAATAATAGGAAAGCGAGGATGGGAGAATGAGCAAGTATTTGCAATGCTTGATAGGTGCGATGCGCTAAAGAGACATGTAGTTGAAATAAATGACGCGGATGATCAGGTCGTCAAGCAGGTCTTGCAGGACGCGACAGCGCTCCTTTTTCCGGCCTACGTTGAAGGTTGGGGGATGCCTTTAATTGAAGCGTTTGCGCTCGGCGTGCCTGTGATTGCTGCCGACATTCCTGCTCTAAGGGAGGCGGGCCAAGGCCTAGCGGATTATATTACACCAGAGGATATAATCGGTTGGGAATCTGCTATTGACGAATATTGTGAAGAGAATAGTTTTCGACGCAATTCTCAGATCAAGAGACTCAGCAGATTCCAGGCTCCAACTTGGAAAACGCATTTCGAAGTTCTGATGAAATATCTAGAAGCGATAAAATCAGACTACGTCGGGCATGAAATGTCAGAAAATCGGGAAGGGCGGGTCGGCGCAATTGCGCGTGCTTATCTTTCTGAGAAAGTTCCTACCGAAGAGTATGATGTTACGCGCTTAGAAAATAGTAGCCTGCATTGGGACTGTGGTTGGTACGCAGAGCAAGAAGACAGCAAAAAAAGAAAATATCGCTGGTGCGGCGCTAGTGATATCGCTCAAGTTAGCATCCCTCTGCAGGGCGATGCTCATGACATCAGCAGAGTCGCCATCATTGCATTCGTAGTTCGGCCGGTAAACCCTGCAAGTTGGTCTAGAGATTGGGTCAGAGTTAGAGTTAATGGGGAATATAGAGACTTTGAGCTCGTCGAAAATAACGGCGTCCGGCGGATTGTGATTGACGTTGCATCGATACCTTATTTGCTAGGGATGACAATTGAGTTCGAGCTAATCCAGAGAGTGTCGCCTAAGGAAATAAAAATTGGCACTGACCAGAGGAACTTGGCTTTCAATGTTGTTGAAACGGAAATTTTCCGTGAAAAGGGTCGAGCGCAAGTATGAATGGCCGTCAGAAGGTAAATGCGGAGAATCAAATGAAAGAAGTCAACAATAATATGCTTAAGCTCGGACGGTTTAATAGCATAATTCTGGATAGAGAGCTCAGCTTTGCTTACATATCGATCCCCAAAGCAGCTAATTCGTCTATAAAGGATTCCCTTTCAACAATGCACTTGCAGAAAGAGATTAGTGCGAATGAAAGAGCTGAAGCAAGGAGGCTGCTTCACAAGCAAAAGGATGGCATATTTGAATTTTGCAAAAAAGACGATCTGATTAGGAGTAGACCTGGCTTCGTTTTTTCGGCTGTCAGAAATACCTGGGATCGAATCCACTCCTGCTACAAAAATAAAGTTGCGAACAGCTTTCATGAGCCATTTTCAGTGTACGGTATGACCAAGGGCATGGACTTTGAGAAGTTCTTGGAAACTATATGTGAGATTCCAGATCGTGAGGCGGAAATTCACTTCCGGTCTCAGTTAGGGCTTTTGACCCATAAAGGCCAGTTTCTTCCAGATCTTGTTCTTCGCTCTGAGCGTCTCGATCGCCAATGGGACTTTGTAAGAGCATACTTTGAAAACGCCCACCAAATTGAACTATCGAAGATTGGTCGACTCAATGTTAGTCCAAAGCAGCGCAGTTCTTATAAATTTAGCAAGAGGTCGGTCGATCTAATTGAAAAAAGGTATGCGAAAGAAATTTCGTTCTTCGGGTTTGAGCCTCCCCATAATTAACTAAGGCGCGAGGCGTGTGATATGAAGGTTTTAGTTCTTGGAACCTCTAATACTATTCTTAAAGGCGGTTGGCTTTTCGGGTTTCGAGATGGAATTGGTGATCAAGTGGAGATCGTCAATCGGTCAGTTGGTGCATCACCTAGTACTCAGTTTTCTAGGTGGTGCGCTCAAGACCTTAGTGAGTACGATTTCGTTATATTCGACGCAATCGTCAATGACGAGAACTTACTCAAGCATGTTGGGTCACTTAGCTTTCTTAGGGATATCTTGGAGGACATGCTGTCTAGCATCGCTCATCAGTCAAATCTCATAGTTTTGGGGTTCTGCAATGAGCGTTTTTTGTTTCGTAGAAGCAAAGTTTATCGACTGTATGAGGAAGTTTGTGCAGATGTTGGCGGCACGTTTTTAAGCGTGGTCGATTTCGCATTGGATTATGCAGGACCACGTTACCGTGATCCTGCGCACTTGAGCCTACCTATAGCTTTTGATTTTGGAAGCCATTTAGCTGGTCTTCTTCCAGGATTTAAGGCTTCGCGCAATAGGCCTAGGAATAAACGGTACAATTTTCGTGCAATACACGCCAGTCAAGTTTTTGGAATGACTTCCGAGGTTCGTAAAAACTCCTTGATTTCGGAAAAGTTCGTAGCCCTGCGCCAGTTAGATGGTGGCGAGATTTCTGAGAATTTGCCTCTTGTTGGATTCGAAATAAATTCATGTGAGACGTATGGATTTGCGCGAGTGACCTGCGCAGATGGTCAGAAATCGAGGGTCCTTTCTCTAAGATATCGCCAAGATTCTAGACGGATTCTTTTGAAGTTTATTCCCCTTAAAGGTGGTTTCTTAGCTTCTCATTTCCATTGTGTGCATGGCGGGGCGGAGCCGATTGGGTCTCCACATGAAGAAATTTTAGCTTCCCACGATGGAGATTCGCAAATTAGTATCTCTTGGCTTTCTTTCTGGTCGAGGTGAAGTCCTTGATATATTTACCTTCTTCGAATTGAGTCTTCATTTGACTGCTCATTGAGTAAAGCAGGTGGTTTTCGTTGGTCTTCGTGTTTTCATTTGATCAACTGAGGCGTAGGGAGAGGGTGCGAATCGCGAGGTAGTTATGGGGAAAAATGTGAGAATACTCGACTATGTGTCGCAAGATGATCTAGTGAATTGTGGGATAAATATAAATGTTGGTGGTGCGGGGGTTCTATCCAAAGGGGCGGTGATTGAAGGGCCGTCATTGATTAAGGCTCCAGTCGGTGGGGTTAAATCATTTGGTGCGTTCTCTTATATAAATGGGGCGGGTAGATTTACGAATGTCAGTGTCGGGAGGTATTGTTCTATCGCGCCCGACGTGAAGATCGGCTTTCCAGAGCATCCAACTGATTGGTTTGCTACCGGAGCTTTTCAGTATCTAAACCCGGGCTGGATGGCAAATAGCTGTGGTAGTTGGCCTGTGAGAAAACATGATCATAGTGCTCAGACCTATATTGGTAATGACGTCTGGATCGGAGTTGGCGCATTTATCAGGGGGGGGGTGAGGATAGGGAATGGGGCTATAATTGGCGCCGAGTCTGTTGTTACAAAGGATGTTCCGGATTACGCTATTTTTGCCGGAAATCCAGCGCGGCTGGTTAGATATAGGATTCCAAAAGAGTTTCGGCAACCTCTTGTTGAAGCGAGTTGGTGGGATTTTTCTGTTAGGCAGTTGGCGGGGTGTCCCTTTGATGATGTCGCCAAGGCGTTGAAGTTTATTGAAAATTTGCGAAATGAATCTATTGAGGCTTTTCATCCGAGCGTCTTGATGGAAGAGGACGGGGCGATTATTTTGCGAAAGGGGAACTTTCATAATTCTGGTTCTTGATTTCCACCCAGAACTGATGGGGTGGAAATCAACAGCCTGCGTTTCTGGCGCCGCCTCGGCAAATGTCGCGCCAACTCTTCGGCACGACCGTCGGGGCCGTAGACCGAGGCATAGATGGTTTCATGGCTGATGCGGGTCTCGTGACTGTGTGCGCTACTTGAAGCGCGCCTCCCATTACCTGCGACGGTAGGGGCGCCGGCCGATTTCCTCCATCATCTTTTCGCGGAAGACCTCGGCCGGGGTCCTCCATCCGAGGCATTTGCGGGGCGTGTTGTTGAGCTGGTCGCAGAGTTGCTTCAGCTCAAGCTCCGTCATGGCGGCGACGTCACGCTGTCTTGGAAGCCAGCGCCGGAGCCGGCGGTTGGTGTTCTCGACTGTGCCTTTCTGCCAGGGCGAGGAGGGGTCGCAAAACCAGGTTTGGGTTCCGAGCTGGGCCTGCAGGTGCGGCCATGACACGAACTCCGTGCCGCGGTCGAAGGTGATGGACCTGCGGCCTGCCATGGGCAGATCCCGCACCGCCTTCACGATCTTGGTCATGACCGGTTTCGTGCGCCTGTTGGCGTTCTTCAGCAGCACGGTGAAGCGGCTGACACGTTCGACAAGAGAGGTGACGTTGGTCTGGCCAAGCGATTGTTTGAACAACATCAAATCGCCCTCCCATGTGTGGATACCTCGGTCGGTGCAAGCATTCTCTTGAACGGGTCGAACATGTGATCGGGTACGGTCATGTGTCAGATGCCGTAATGGGGCTCGCCAAGGAACACCGCCGTAGTGACTTGCTGAACGGTTGGCGTTGAAGTGTCGTTGCCCCTGGCACGCAAG
>NZ_JBSWYX010000020.1:0-81343 GCF_056161345.1 Salipiger sp. ABF4_146
ACCCTGATTGCTTGGCCATGATCCCCTCCACCCGTTACGGACAGTGAATCACGATGATCATCAATCAGCCAGTGGTTTCCGGAGGTGTCCAGGTGGTGCGTATTTCTTAAGAGAAGAAGCGCAGGACGCGCCAAACGCCCCTCTTTCTTCTCTTTGGAAATACGCCGGGGAGCGCGAGGGGCAGCGCCCCTCGCCTCGGGTGCGTGGCCGCGCCTCAGCGCTCCTTGACGTAGGGCTCACCCCCGGCGCGCGGCGGGATCGCCTTGCCCACGAAGCCCGCGAGGATCACCACGGTCAGAATGTAGGGCAGCGCGTCCATCACCTGCACCGGGATCACGATGCCGCCGAGGTCGATGTTCTGGTAGCGCAGCGCCACCGCCTGCAGCAGCCCGAAGAGCAGGCAGGCATAGAGCGCGTACCACGGCCGCCACTTGGCGAAGATCAGCGCCGCCAGCGCGATATAGCCGCGCCCGGCGGTCATCTCGCGCACGAAGCCGGCTTGCAGGCCGGTGGCGAGATAGGCGCCCGCGAGACCGGTGAGCAGCCCGCAGATGGCGATCGCCGCATAGCGCAGCGCCACCACCGAGACACCGGCTGTGTCCACCGCCTCGGGCGCCTCGCCCACCGCCCGCAGGCGCAGGCCAAAGCGGGTCCGAAAGAGCACCCACCACGTCAGCGGCACCATCAGGAAGGCGACATAGACCAAGATCGAATGGCCCGAGATCAGCTCGTAGTAGAGCGGCCCGATGAAAGGCACGCCTTGCAGCGCCTCGGCGAAGGGCAGCGTGATGCTCTCGAACCGGCCACCGCCCATCAGCGACGGCGTGCGCCCACCCTGGCTGAACCAGTCCTGCGCGATCAGCACCGTCAGGCCCGAGGCGAGGAAGTTGATCGCCACGCCGGAGATCAGCTGATTGCCGCGGAAGGTGATCGACGCGAAGCCGTGGATGAAGGACATGAGCATCGAGGCCGCAATCCCCGCCAAAAGCCCCAGCCAGACCGAACCGGTGATCGCCGCGATGGCCGCCGAGAGGAAGGCCGAGGCGAGCATCTTGCCTTCAAGCCCGATGTCGACGATCCCCGAGCGTTCCGAAAACAGACCCGCGAGACAGGCAAGCAGCAGCGGGGTGGCAAGACGCACGGTGGAATCGAGCACCTGCAGAAGCGTCGCGTAATCCATCACGAGGACCTCCGGCGCATGGACATGAAGAGCTTTTCGAGCGGCAGGCGCACCATATTGTCGAGCGCCCCGGTGAACAGGATCACCAGCGCCTGAATAACGGTGATGAGCTCACGCGGGATGTTCGTCCAGAGCGCCAGTTCCGCCCCGCCCTGATAGAGAAAGCCGAAGAGCAGCGCCGCGAGGAACACGCCCACCGGATGCGACCGGCCCATCAGCGCCACGGCGATGCCGATGAAGCCCGCGCCCTCGGTGGCGTTGAGCACCAGCCGTTCGGCCTCGCCCATTGTGGTGTTGAGCGCCATCATCCCCGCCAGCCCGCCAGAAATCAGCATGGCGACCACGGTGATGCGCACCGGCGAGATACCGGCATAGCGCGCGGCGCTTTCGGACTGGCCGAAGGCACGGATCTCATAGCCCAGCTTGGTGCGCCACGTGAGGTACCAAAACGCGATGCAGGCGAGCACGGCGATGAAGAAGGTCACATTCGCCGGCGAGCCACGGAAGAGCGGGTTCTCCGCCGTGGCGAACATGTCTTGGAAGGTTGGCAGATGGGTGGCCGCGGGGAAGGTGCCGGTGGCCGGCTCCATGGCCCCGACCGGGCGCAGCAGGTTCACCAGCACGTAGTTCAGCAACGCCGCGGCGATGAAGTTGAACATGATCGTGGTGATCACGATGTGGCTGCCCCGCTTGGCCTGCAGCCACGCCGGAATGAACGCCCATGCCGCGCCGAAGGCCGCCGCCGCCAGCGTCGCCACCAGCAGCGCCACGGACCAGTGCGGGAAAGGAATATAGAGACACGCCAGCGCCACACCGAGCCCTCCGATCATCGCCTGCCCCTCGCCGCCGATGTTGAACATCTTGGCGTGGAACGCGATGGCGACACAGAGGCCGGTGAAGATGAAGTTCGTAGTGTAATAGAGCGTGTAACCCCAGCCGGAGCTGCGCATCAACGCGCCGTCGACCATCAGCTTGAAGGCCTCGATCGGGTTCTCGCCGATGGCGAGGATCACCCCGGCCGACAGGATCGCCGCCAGCAGGATCGAGATCAGGGGCACGAGCACCGCATCGGCCCAGGCGGGCATCTTATCCATTCGGGACCTCGTTCTTGGTCGCCACGGGCGCGCCCTGCGGGCGCTGCTGCCTCCGGCGGGCGTATTTGGGGAACAATGAAGCGCCGCGATCAGTCATGCTGCTTCGCCTCTCGCGCTTCTTTCTCGTGCAGCGAGGCGTCCACCGCGTCGATGACCCGGCCTTCGGGCTTTTCGGTGACCCCGGCCATCAGCAGGCCAAGCTCGGTCTGGTCGGTCTCGTTCGGCATCCGCTCGCCCATGATCTGCCCGTCGAACATCACCGCGATGCGGTCCGACAGCGAGAAGATCTCGTCAAGCTCCACCGAGACCAGAAGGATCGCCTTGCCCTTGTCGCGCAGGCGGACGATCTCTTGGTGGATGAACTCGATGGCGCCGATGTCGACGCCGCGGGTGGGCTGGCCGATCAGCAGCACCTCTGGGTCGCGCTCGATCTCGCGCGCCAGCACGATCTTCTGCTGGTTGCCGCCCGAGAAGTTCCGCGCCGCCAGTGCCGGATTTGGCGGGCGCACGTCGTAACGGGTCATCTTGTCCTGCGCCTCCTCGCGGATCAGCGCGTTGTTCATAAGCATGCCCGACTGGTAATGCGGATCGCGGTGGTAGCCGAAGACGGTGTTCTCCCACGCCGTGTAGGCCATGATCAGCCCTTCGTGCTGGCGATCCTCGGGGACGTGGCCGATGCCCGCAGCGCGGCGGGCACTGCCGTCAGCGCCGGCGCCCGAGAGTGGGAGCTTTTGGCCGTGCATGATCACCGTGCCGCTGCCCTCGGCGGAACCGCCCAGCACCGACAACAGCTCGGACTGGCCGTTGCCGGCGACCCCAGCGATGCCCAGCACCTCGCCCGCACGCAACTGCAGCGACACGCCCTTGAGCCGCTCGACCCCGGAGCTGTCGACATGGCGCAGGTTCTGTACGTCAAGCAGCACTTCGCCGGGCTGTGCCGGCACCTTGTCGACGCGCAGCAGAACCTTGCGCCCGACCATCAGCTCAGCCAGGTGTTCGGGGGAGGTCTCGGCGGTTTGCACTGTGGCAGTCATCTCGCCGCGGCGCATCACCGACACCGTGTCGGTGATCTCCATGATCTCGCGCAGCTTGTGGGTGATCAGGATGACGGTCTTTCCCTCGGCGCGCAGGTGGTCGAGGATGCGGAACAGGTGATCGGCCTCGGCCGGGGTCAGCACCCCGGTGGGCTCGTCGAGAATGAGGATATCCGCCTGACGATAGAGCGCCTTGAGGATTTCCACGCGCTGCTGGTGGCCGACCGAGAGGTTCTCGACCAACTCGTCAGGGTCGACTGAAAGCTCGTATTCCTCGGCCAACTGCTTCAGCACGCCCCGCGCCCGCGCCAGCGAGGGGCGCAGCATTGGGCCATCTTCGGCGCCTAGGATGACGTTTTCCAGAACCGTGAAGTTCTGCACCAGCTTGAAGTGCTGGAATACCATGCCGATGCCTGCCGAGATCGCGGCCTGACTGTCGGTGATGTCTTTCTTCTGGCCGTTCACACAGATCTCGCCCGCATCGGCCCGGTAAAAGCCGTAGAGGATCGACATCAGGGTGGATTTGCCGGCGCCATTCTCGCCGATGATGCCGTGGATCGTGCCGGGCATCACGCGGATCGAGATGTCCTTGTTGGCCTGAACGGGTCCGAAGGCCTTGGAGATGCCCTTCAGCTCGATGGCGGGGATGTCGTTCATGCAGAGCCTCACGGCATTGGAGAGTACGGCCCGGCCTCCTGTAAACGAGGAACCGGGCCACACGAAAGCAAAAAACCGGGACACGCCAGCAGGCGTGCCCCCGATCGTCAAGACCTGATCAGAAGTTCAGCGCCGGGCAGCTGTCATCCGCCGAGTAGTCGTGCACTTCGATCTCGCCGGCCACGATCTGCTCGCGCGCGGCATCCACCGCCGCTTTCATCTCTTCGGAGACCAGCTCGGCATTGTTTTCGTCCAGCGCATAGCCGACGCCGTTCTCGGCGAGGCCCAGCACCTTCACGCCGGTTTCCAGATCGGTGCCCTCGGTCATCGCCTCGGCCACGGCCACATCGACGCGCTTGAGCATCGAGGTCAGAACCTGACCCGGGTGCAGGTAGTTCTGGTTGCTGTCGACGCCGACCGAGAGGATGCCCTCGTCCGCCGCGGTCTGCAGCACGCCGATGCCGGTGCCGCCCGCGGCGGCGAAGATCACGTCAGCACCTTGGCTGATCTGCGCCTTGGTCAGTTCCGAGCCTTTCACCGGATCATTCCATGCGGCGGGCGTGGTGCCGGTCATGTTGGAGATCACGGTGATGTCATCGCTGACCGACTTGGCGCCCTGCGCGTAACCGCAGGCGAACTTGCGGATCAGCGGGATGTCCATGCCGCCGACAAAACCGACGGTGCCCGATTCCGACGCCATCGCCGCCAGCATGCCGACGAGATACGAGCCTTCGTGCTCGGAGAACAGGATCGACAGCACGTTCGGGTGGGTTTCGGGATCGACGAAACCGTCGATGGTGACGAACTTGGTGTCCGGATAGTCAGGCGCGACCGCGGCGATCGGCGAGGACATCGAGAAGCCAGTGGTCACCACCGGGTTGAACCCGGCCTCGGCAAAGCGGCGCAGGGCCTGCTCGCGCTGTGCCTCGGACTGCAGTTCGATATCCCGATAGGAGCCGCCGGTCTCTTCGGCCCACATCTCGGCGCCGTTGTAGGCGGCCTCGTTGAAGGATTTGTCGAACTTGCCGCCGAGGTCGTAGATCAGCGCCGGATCCGCCAGCGCGGCGCCTGCGGTCAGGGCCAGAGTCGCGGCGGTGCCGAGAATGGATTTCATGAGGGTCATAGGGTGCTCCCGGGTCTGGACGGGCGGGGTCTGTTTCGCGTGCCCCGCGCTTTGGACTGCACTGTGGCAGATCATGCCCGATAATGCGTTGCCCCAGCGGCGGGTCAACAGGTTTTTGCAAGTCCGCGCACAGGCTTGGCTGCCTGTCACCCCTGACCCCGGGTAAGCGCCCGGCTCATGAGCAGCGCGTCATCGCGGCCACCACCCGGACGCTGGTAATAGGCCTTGCGCCGACCGGTCACCTCATAGCCGCAGGCTTCGTAAAACCCCCGGGCCCCTAGATTTTCCGACGCCACTTCGAGGAAGACATGGGTCACGCCGCGGGCGGCCGCCTGCGCTTCGAAGTCGGCAAGAACAGCACGCCCCGCCCCTTTGCGCTGCTGCACCGGGTCCGTAGCGAGTGCGAGAATTTCGGCCTCGTCCAGCACCACACGGCCCAGCACAAACGCCCCCTGCCCGCAGACCAGCAGGCTCGAGGGCTGATCAAGCGTGCCGGCAAAGGCGGCCTCGCTCCATGGCTCCATATGGGTGTAGGCGCGGGCCGAGAGCGCGGCCAGTTCGGCGGCGGTCAGCGCCATGGTTCAGTCCAGCAGACGCGGCGCCGCGTCGCGCGACGGCGCGGCATCGGCGGCACGTATATAGAGCGGCGCGGGACGGCGGCCCGGCTCCTTCTGCGCTGCGACCCGGGCGATAAGGATCGCCAGTTCGCGGGGCTCGGGCGGCAGCACCGCCTCGGTGTCTTCGGCCAGCGCCAAAGCCGGGCTTTCCCAGTTGCGCTGCACGTAGATCTGGCCGCGCGGCGCGGGCACACCGGCCAGCACATCGGGCCGATCGTGGTGGATCGCCTCGAACGTGCTGACGCCAATGGCGGGTGCATCCAGCCCCAATGCCAGACCGCGCGCGGTCGAGACCGCAATGCGGATCCCGGTGAAGTTGCCCGGCCCGATGCCCACCGCGACAAGGTCAAGATCAGCCCAAGCGACGCCGCCTTCGGCGAGCACCTCTTCGAGCAGCGGCATCAGGCGTTCAGCCTGACCGCGGCCCATCTCTTCGGCCTTCGCGGCCAGCACCTCGTCGCCACGCAGCAAAGCGGCCGCGCAATGCGCGGCCGATGTGTCGAAGGAAAGGATCAGCTGATCTGGCATGGATCGGTCCGGATCGCTCAGACGGCGACCGGGCGCACCTCGGTCACTTCGGGGATGTAGTGACGCAGCAGGTTCTCGATGCCCATCTTCAGCGTCAGGGTCGACGACGGGCAGCCTGCGCAAGCGCCCTGCATGTGCAGGTAGACCACGCCACGATCGAAACCGTGGAACGTGATGTCGCCGCCGTCCTGCGCCACGGCCGGGCGCACGCGGCTGTCGAGCAGTTCTTTGATCTGGCCGACAATCTCGGCATCCTCGCCTTCAAAGGCCTTGTGCCCCGAAGCCTGCGCCTCGCCAGCCACGACCGGCTCGCCGGACTGGAAATGCTCCATGATCGCGCCCAGAACGGCGGGTTTCACATGGTCCCAATCGGCCGCCTCGTCCTTGGTGACGGTGACGAAGTCATTGCCAAAGAACACACCGGTGACGCCAGCGACGGAGAACAGCCGCTTGGCCAGTGGCGAGGTTTCGGCGCCCTCGGGCGTCGGGAAATCTGCGGTGCCTGCGTCCAGCACGGTCTGGCCCGGCAGGAACTTCAGCGTCGCGGGGTTCGGAGTGGATTCGGTCTGGATGAACATCTGCGATAGTCCTTTTTGCGGGCTGGCACCTATATGCGCCTCCGCTGGCGAGACGTCAAGTTTTGGAACCGTTCTAAATTCGTCCGCAAGTCTCATCCGCAAGCGCCCAAGCGCGGCAATGCGACACTTGGCAGCGGTGACGTCCAAACTGGCCCGATCCTCCAAGCCGCCGCGAGGCAGGACGGAGCCGGTGTGCACCGCACGTGCCGCCGACGGCGATACTGTCCGGCAGCAGATCAGCGGCGACAATCCCGACAGCGCCGGCCTTTTCCCGAACCGCCCGAACGCTGGCCGCCTTGATCTGGTGCCCACTGCGACAGCGCGCAACTCGGCAGCCGCCGCCGCATCGACCTCGATACTGCCCCCTATAGCAGTGGCGACGCGGTGTGTCTCGACCGGGTCACAGGCCGACAGTCGCCCTCAGGTGATCGCCTCAAGACGCTCTTTGGACATGTCGCCGGGCACGATGGTCAGCGGGATTGGCAGGCTGCCCGAACTGCGGGTCATCTGGTTGACCAGCGGCCCCGGCCCCTTTTTGTCGGCAGCGGCGCCAAGCACCAGCACCCCGATCGCCGGGTCTTCCTCGACCTGCGCCAGTATCTCGGTCACCGGATCGCCCTCGCGGATCATAAGTTCAGGGTCGACACCCTGCCGGTCGCGCATCCACTTGGCAAAGACTTCGAAATGCGCCTCGATCCGCTCGCGCGCCTCGGCGCGCATGATGTCGCCCACGCCGATCCAATGGTTGAATTCATCGGGCGGAATCACCGACAGGATCGACACGCCCCCCTTGGTCTTCGCCGCGCGCATCGCGGCGAAACGCATGGCATTGAGACATTCGCGGCTGTCATCCAGCACGACGAGGAACTTGCGCATTGGGCTCTCCTTCGCGGCGATCATGGCGCAGGGGAAAGGCGCAGGCAATGTCGATTTCTCATCGCTCCACCCGCGCCGCCAGCCCGCGCGCCGCGGGCCGCATCAGCCGCGCCCCAAGCCAGCCCCCCAGCGCCGAGAGCGCCTGCGCAAACGCCAGCCACACCAGCAGACCGGCGGCGATGGCCTGATCGGAAACCCGCACCAGCGCGCGGAAGGCGCGGGATTTGCCCAGCACGTCCATCATCCCGCGCGTCTCGCTGCCCGCCACATCCGACACCCGCGCCAGCCTTGCCGCGTCCTCCGCATTGTCCACGTGGCGCAGAAGCAGCACACCGTCGGTCATCGACGTGTTGCCGACCACCCGGCTCACATCCCCCGCCAGTGCCTCCGCCCGCGCCAGCCGGGCGG
This sequence comes from Salipiger sp. ABF4_146, assembly GCF_056161345.1. NCBI lineage: Bacteria > Pseudomonadati > Pseudomonadota > Alphaproteobacteria > Rhodobacterales > Roseobacteraceae > Salipiger > Salipiger sp. ABF4_146. Next base: position 8,096 of record NZ_JBSWYX010000020.1, read on the forward strand.
TATCGGCGGCGGTGTCGCTGCCGCTGGCAAGCCGCCGCAGCATTGCCGGATCAGCCAGCCGTGCCAGCTCATCAAGGAAAGACGGCGTCAGCGTGCGCAGCCGCCGCCCCATACGCAGCGCCGTGGCCCCCGCCTTGACCGAGGCAGAGGTGCCGCCGGTGACCACCAGCGCCCCGGTGGCTGCCAGCCCCACCGTTGCCAGCGTCACCTCCACTTCGTCCACGTCACTGCCGCTGAGCCAATCCCCGCCCGCCCGGCGCAGCGCGTTGAGATCGCCAAGCGGTGTCAACTCCAGCGGAATGCCGCAATAGGCCAGCATCTGCAGCGACGGGCAGTTGGCGATATCCGCGGCGCAGGTGCCGCAGGTGGCGACCTTGCCCCAGACGCTGTCCTTGGCCGCGCGCAACTCGTCGATTTGCCGCATCTGCGCCGCGCCCGGCTGCCGTCCGACACGCGCCGCCAAGGGCAACAGCATGTCGATCCGGTCGAGGTCCTGCGCCTCCAGCGCCGCGCCGACCTCTTGTTCGAGCCGCTCCGGACTCAGAGTGCGCGCCAGAGCAGCATCCAGCGCCTGCCGCGCCTCGGCGGTGCTGGCCTGCAGGAACGGCCGCGCGAAGGGGTTCACCGACAGCGTCCAGACCATCAGCACGAGGCTAGCCAGCAACGGCAGAGCGCGGATCCCCCGTGCGAGCCCGCGCCCGTTGCGGCGCGGCTTTGGCCGCGATCCCGAACGCGGCGCGTTCCCGGGCAAAGTGCGGCTGGGGCCGGTCTCTTCGGCATAGCGCCGCTCTGCCCGCAGCACCGGGCGCTGCGGCTGTTTGGGGCGTGTCGCGACGACCGGCGGTTCGCGACGCAAGGCTCAGCCTTCGCTGAGCGCCCAGTCCCAGTAAAGCTCGCGCACGCGGCGCGTCACGGGACCGATCTGGTAGCTGGTCTCTTCGAAGCCGGACACCGGGGTGACCTTCTGCAAGTTCCCCGACAGGAACACCTCGTCGGCGGCCTCGAAATCCTCGAAGCTCAGCACCGCCTCGTGCACGTATATGCCGTCGGCGCGCATGTTCTCGATATGTCGCGCGCGGGTGATGCCCGACAGGAACGTGCCATTGGCGATCGGGGTAAAGACCTCGCCGTCGCGAACCATGAAGGCGTTGGCCGTGGCGCTCTCGGCGACATTGCCCAGCGCATCGGCAACCAGCGCGTTGTCGAACCCGCGCGAGCGCGCCTCGACCAGCATGCGCGCGTTGTTGGGATAGAGGCACCCGGCCTTGGCGTTGCAGACCGAGCTTTCCAGCACCGGGCGGCGGAAGCGGGTGCGACCCAGACGCGCCGCGGCGGTCTCCGGCGCCATGGGGATCTCTTCGAGCGAGATGGCAAAGGCCGTGCCTTCGGCTCCCGGCACGATGGCCGTGGCGTCGCCCTGCGTCGCCCAGTACATTGGCCGGATGTAGATGGCGGCTTCCTTGGGATAGGCCGACAGCCCTTCCCAAACGATCTGCACCATGTCTTCGGTGCTGATCATCGGGGTCAGCATCAGCGCCTTGGCCGAGCGATTGACCCGCGCGCAATGGGCGTAGAGGTCGGGCGCGATGCCGTTCACATAGCGCGCGCCATCAAAGACGGAACTGCCGAGCCAAGCCGCGTGATCGGCGGCGCGCATGATCATCGCGTCTCCGTCATGCCAGGTGCCCTGGAAATAGGTGCGGATGTTCTTGCCCGTTGCCATCTTCGTGTCTCCTGCGAAAGTTGCGCGGACCCTAAGCCCGCTCCGCCGCCGCGTCCAGACCGCCCCGCCGCGCCCTCACGGAAGAGCGAGCGGCGCCCCGCCCCGGCCCTTTCATCTTTCCACAAATACTCGACACCACACGCCCCAAGGCGCACCAAGCCCCTTTCATTGTTCCGCATATACGCAGCCCCGCGCGACAGACGCCCCGGCGCCGGGGCGCGTCAGCCCAGCGTCACGTCAAGGAACATCATCAGGATCAAACCAAAGAGCAGCCCCGTGGTCGCCCTCTTCTGATGGCCGTTGCGGTGCGTTTCGGGGACAATCTCGTGGCTGATGATGTAGAGCATCGCCCCTGCCGCGAAGGTCAGGCCCCACGGCAGCAGAACCGAACTGACCGAAACCGCGACGACCCCCAGCAGCGCCCCCACCGGCTCCACCGCTCCGGTCAGCGCGGTGTAGAGCAGCGCCTTGCTACGCGAATAGCCCAAACCCACCAGCGCGACAGCCACGGCCAGCCCCTCAGGCATGTCCTGCAGCGAAATGCCAGTCATGACGGAAAAGCCATTGGTGCGATCAACACCATAGGCGACGCCGATCGACAGGCCTTCGGGGAAGTTGTGAATCGAGATCGCCAGCACGAACAGCCAGATCCGCGCGAAGGTCGCCTGATCCGCCCCGCCCTCGGGGCCGGTCTTGAAATGCTCGTGCGGGATGGCGTGGTTCAGCCACGCGACAAAGCCCGAGCCGAAGGCGATACCAAAGGCCGCGATGGCCGCAGCGATCCAGACCGAGCCGGTCTGTTCCTGCGCCACATCGATGCCGGGGATGATCAGCGAGAAATAAGAGGCCGAAAGCATCACCCCGGCGGCAAAGCCCAGCATCATGTCCGAGGTCGCCTGCGTCATCTTGCGCCCAATCAGCGCCGGGATCGCACCTGCGGTGGTGGCGATGGCCGCGATCATGCCGCCGCCAACGCCCCAGAAAATATCCTGCATGATGCCTCCGATCTGCGTTCGCGCGCACTAAACGTGCTCTGTGCGGCAGATACAAGCACACGTCATTGCGCAAAGATCCCGAAAGCGGTAAGGAAACCTGACCACATAGCGGAGGAAAGCGGCCCATGCCGGTGATCACAGAGATCGAGGACCTCAAACGCATCTATCGGCGCCGGGTGCCGAAGATGTTCTACGACTATTGCGAGTCGGGCAGCTGGACAGAGCAGACCTTCCGCGAGAACAGCTCCGACTTTGACGATCTCTATCTGCGCCAGCGCGTCGCCATCGACATGACCGGGCGCAGCACCGCGACGCAAATGATCGGGCAGGACGTGGCGATGCCGGTGGCGCTGGCCCCGGTGGGCATGACCGGGATGCAGAACGCCGACGGCGAGATCAAAGCCGCCCGAGCCGCCGAGAAATTCGGCGTGCCCTATTGCCTGTCGACCATGTCGATCTGTTCGATCGAGGATGTGGCGGAAAACACCTCCAAGCCGTTCTGGATGCAGGTCTACACGCTCAAGGACGACGACTACATGAAGCGGCTTTTCGACCGGGCCAAGGACGCCAAGTGTTCGGCGGCGGTGATCACGGTCGACCTGCAGATGCTGGGCCAGCGCCACAAGGACCTGAAGAACGGCCTCTCCGCCCCGCCCAAGCTGACCCCGAAGTCGATCGCCAACATGGCCACCAAGGTGCCGTGGGGGCTGGAGATGCTGCAGACCAAGCGGCGCTTCTTCGGCAATATTGTCGGCCATGCCAAGGGGGTGACCGACCCGTCTTCGCTGACAACATGGACGGCACAAAGCTTCGATCAGGCCCTCGACTGGGACCGCATCCGCGAATTCCGCAAGATGTGGGACGGCCCGCTCATCATCAAGGGCATCATCGACCCGCGCGACGCGCTCGAGGCCTGCAACGTCGGCGCCGATGCCATCGTGGTGTCGAACCACGGCGGACGGCAGCTTGACGGTGCGCTCAGCTCGATCCGCGCGCTGGCGCCGATCATGGACGCGGTCGGCGACAAGATCGAGGTGCATCTCGACAGCGGCGTGCGCTCGGGGCAGGACGTGCTCAAGGCCGTCGCCATGGGCGCCAAGGGCTGCTGGATCGGTCGCGCCTACATCTACGGGCTCGGCGCCATGGGCGAGGCGGGCGTGACCCGCGCGCTCGAGGTGATCCACAAAGAGTTCGACGTGTCGATGGCGCTTTGCGGGCGCACCGACGTCAACACCGTGGATCGCGATATCCTGATGATCCCCAAGGGATTCTCCGGCGACTGGGAGGTTTGAGCCGGGACCGGTGGTGGCGCGGCGCCCTTAGCGCCGCGCCATCAAGGGCAGCAGCACCAGCGGCACCGCCATGAGCAATAGCGCCACTGCGCCGAAAGAGGCGCGCAGGCCAAAGGCCTCGGACAGCCCGCCCATAAGCGGCGGCCCGAGGAAGAACCCCGAATAGCCGATCACCGTGGCGCGACTGATCGCCCACGCCCGCGCCTGCGGCGCCAGACGGCCGCCCAGCCAGGCATAGGCCATGGGCGCCAGCACCGAGACACCGAAGCCCAGCACTGCAAAGCCGGTCCAGCCGACCAAGGCGGTCGGGGCCAGCGCGGCGACCACCGCGCCAAAGGCCGCCAGCGTCGCGCCAGCGCCCAGCACGCCTGCGCCGTTGAGCCGGCCAATCATCCCCTGCCCTGCAAGGCGCCCCGCGCCCATGGTCAGGCCCAGTAGCGTCGGGGCCAGCGCGCCGCCCACGGCGCCCGCGCCAAGGTTGCGCTCAAGATGCAGCGCCGACCATGCCTCGGTGGCCTGTTCGGCCAGAAAGCCGAGGCAGATCACCACGCCCGCCAGTATGACGATCGCCCACGGCAGCGGACCGCGCTTTTCGCCCCCGGCTTCAGCGTTTTCATGGTCGACCGCCTGCGCCCCGCCGCGCGCCACCAGCGCCAAGGCAAAAGTCACCGCCGCCGCGCCAAAGAAGATGCCCCAGACCGGCACGCCCGCGCTTCGGGCGATCCCGGTCATCAGCGCGGCGCAGGCGTAGATCAGAGAATAGCTGCCGTGGGCGAGGTTCATCAGCGGCCTGCCCGACCGCGCCTCGAGGTGCGAAAGATGCGCGTTCATCGCCACGTCGACCATGCCCGCACCTGCCGCGCAGCACAGCATGATCGCGCCGAACTGCACGCCCGACGTGGCCAGTCCCGGCATCGCAAAGCCGCACCCCAGAAGCGCGACGAACACCGGCATCGCCCATCTGCGCAGACGATGCTCGGCCCAGGGCGCCAGCCACATCGCGGCGATCGCACCGCAGGTCGAGATCAGCATCGCCGTGGCAAAGCCGCCGTCGCCTAGCCCGGTCTGCGCCATCACCACCGGCACGCTGCCGGCGAACACGCCCCAACACACGCCGATCGCGGCAAAACCTGCCAGCGGCGCCCGTATCATGCGAAGATCGCTCAAAATATTCATCGTGCCTCCGTTCGCGCCAGCCGTCGCATGCCGCGGCGCCAAGGTCCAGACACCGGCGCGCAATGCGACCTGCGCGCCTATGCAGGCCGATTAGGCCTTGCCCGATGCGGGAATCCGGTCTAAGGGGCTGCGTTCATCGCGGGGTGACAGCCTTGGAGGCACCCCCTTTTACATATGGAGATACAAAATGGCTGGTGAGATTCCTGATCTCGAAGCCCTGGAACGGTCGGGGACGGGCAAGGGCGCCGCTCGGCAGGCCCGCCGCGACGGCATGGTTCCGGGGATTGTTTTTGGTGGCGAAGCAGACCCGCTTCCGATCCAGATCCCGTTCAACACGCTGCTCAAGCGCCTGAAAGCAGGCCGCTTCAAGTCGACCCTGTTCAACCTCAAGGTTGACGGCCACGACGACGTCCGCGTGATCTGCCGCGACGTTCAGCGCGATGTGGTGAAGGACCTTCCGACCCACTTCGACCTGATGCGCCTGCGCCGCACCTCGCGGATCAACCTCTTCATCCACGTTGATTTCATCAACGAAGAGGAAGCACCGGGCCTGAAGCGCGGCGGCGTTCTGACCATCGTGCGTCAGGAAGTCGAACTGAACGTTCTCGCCGGCGATATCCCGGACCACATCACCGTGGACCTGGCAGGCAAGCAGATCGGTGATGTCATCCACATCAACGACGTCGTGCTGCCGGAAGGCGCAAAGCCGACCATCGACCGTAACTTCGTGATCGCCAACCTCTCCGCACCGCGCGGTCTGGTTGAAGCCGAAGCCGAAGAAGGTGAAGAGGAAGCCGCAGCAGAGGAATAATCCTCGCGCAGCTTTGCTGAAAAGACGGCCCCGCCACTTGGCGGGGCCGTTTTCGTTTTGGCGGGCAGCGGCTTATTCCAGCACCTGCACCGCAGAGAAAATCTCAAGCTCCGGTCCGCCGCGATACATACCTTCGCGGCTCTTGGCGCCCTTATGCGCCATGCGGAAGGCCTCGCTCTTGGTCCAGGCGGTAAAGCTCTCCTCGTCCTCCCACACGGTGTGCGAGGCGTAGAGGATATGATCCTCGCGCTCCGGCCCCTTCAGCAGCGCGAAACTGCGGAACCCCGGCACGGACTTGAGCTGGCTGTCACGCTGCGCCCAGACCTCTTCGAACTCGGCCGCGCGCTCGGGCACGACCTTGAAGCGGTTCATCGTGAGATACATGGTTTCTCTTTCTTTGCTGTGCTATCGCCATCCCTGTCCTATCTAGGGGGCGAGGCAACCAATTCGGAGACGAGACGTGCAGATTTTCGTGGGCTTGGGCAATCCCGGCAGCAAATACGCGAAGACGCGGCACAATATCGGCTTCATGGCCGTCGAGCGGATCGCCGAAGAACACGGTTTTTCGCCATGGCGCGCGCGGTTTCAGGGCGAGGTTTCCGAAGGCCGGCTCGGCACCGAAAAGGTGCTTCTGCTGAAACCGCAAACCTTCATGAACCTCTCGGGCCAGTCGGTCGGCGAGGCGATGCGGTTCTTCAAGCTCGACGCGGATGACGTCACGGTGTTCCATGATGAACTTGACCTCGCGCCGGGCAAATGCCGGGTGAAGACCGGCGGCGGCCACGCCGGGCACAACGGGCTGCGCTCGATCCACCAGCACATCGGCGAGGCCTATCACCGTATCCGTCTCGGCATCGGCCACCCCGGCCGCAAGGAAGCGGTCGCGGGCTATGTGCTGCATGACTTCGCCAAGGCCGAAGAGGCTTGGCTGGATGACCTGATGCGCGGCATCTCGGATGGCGCCAAGGCGCTGGCGGAGGGCGACAAGCCCGGCTTCCAGAACGCGGTGGCGCTGCGCGTCGCCCCGCCGCGCTCGTCGAAAGGCACTGGCAAGCCCGCCGCGGAGGACGCCGCTGCAAAGGCGGCCCCTGCCGCAAAACCGCAAAAGGCCGCCGAGCCCGAAGCAAAAGATGACCGCAACCCGCTGCAGAAGCTCGCGGACAAGTTCCGCTGAGCCACCCCGCCCCTGCTCTGTTCACCTGCCTTGTTCGCATGCGGCGGTCTGCTAGGCTTGCCGGTATGAGTTCTCGGTAACGGAGGGACGAATATGCAGAAAGACAAGGCGGTCAACGTTCTGGGCGAACTGCTGCACCCTTGTTCGGTCGACCCGATGACCGGCTATTTCCGCGACGGTCATTGCAACACCTGCGAGGAAGATTCGGGCAGCCACACGGTCTGCGCGGTGATGACCGCCGAATTCCTGGCCTATTCGAAATACGTCGGCAACGACCTGTCGACACCGCGCCCCGGCCTGCGCTTTCCCGGCCTGAAGCCCGGCGATCAATGGTGCCTCTGCGCCTTGCGCTTTCTGCAGGCTCATGACGAAGGCTGCGCACCGAAAGTGCAGCTCGACTCCACGCACCAGCGCGCTCTGGAGGTGGTGTCTCTGGACATCCTCGAACAGCACAAGGCCGACTGATCGCATCAGCGACACCGCGCCGCACAGTTCGCACATCCCGCCTCCCCCGGCGCCGGCCCAAGGAGTGCGCGATGCACCAAGATGACCCCACCGGTGCCGAGTTGAGCCAGCCCTTACGGCTGCCCTGCGGCGCGCGGCTGAAGAACAGACTGATCAAGGCGGCGATGTCCGACAGCCTCGGTGACGGCGCAGGCAACGTCACCGCAACGCAAATCCGGCTCTATGAGCGGTGGGCGGAAGGCGGCACGGCTCTGAGCCTGATCGGAGAGGTGCAATCCAGCCCGCATTTCCCGGAAAAGCCCGGCAATCTCGTTCTCGTCCCCGAGGCGGATCTGGCCGGGCTGCGCCGCCTTGCGCAGCGCGGCACGGTGACGGACACCCACCTGTGGCCGCAACTCGGACATGCCGGTGCCCTTTCGCATGGCCCGATCAGCCAGCCCAAGGGGCCGTCGCCGCTGAACATCGAGGGTCTTCGGTGCGGCGGTATGACGCCGGATGACATCGCGCATCTGCCCGGCATCTATGCAAGGGCCGCCGCCATGGCCAAATCGTCGGGTTTCACCGGCGTGCAGATCCATGCGGGCCACGGGTTCCTGTTCAGCCAGTTCCTGTCGCCGCTGTTCAATCATCGCACCGATGGCTACGGCGGCGATATTGCCGGACGCTTCCGGATCATCGGCGAAACCCTCGACGCGGTTCGGCAGGCGGTGGGCGACAGTTTCCCTGTGGCCATCAAGATCAACGCGACGGACAAGCTGGTCGGCGGGCTCGGCGAAGCCGAGGCTCTGGACGTCGTGCGCCTGCTGGATCGCCTGCCGGTCGATCTGATCGATGTCAGCGGCGGCACCTATTTCCCGGGCGCGGCCTCCAGCTCGGATGGCACCGCGGCCTCCGGACCCTATTTCATCGAGTTCGCAAGGCGCGCCAAGGGCTGCACCGACATCCCGATCATGCTTACCGGAGGCGTTAGGACCAGAGCGCAGGCCGCCGAGGCGCTCCGCACGGGGGCCGCCGACGTGATCGGCCTCGCCCGCGCGATGGTTCTCGACCCATCGCTGCCGGCCTGCTGGTTGGCGGGAGACGGCGCCGACCCACAGTTCCCGAGGTTCGCCGACGCGCCGTCCGGCGGCGTCACCGCGTGGTATTCGATGCGGCTCACCGCCCTCGGAGAGGACACCGAGACCGCCTTCGACATGACCGCCGCAGAGGCGTTGCGGGTCTACGAGGTGCGGGACGCCGACCGCTGCGAAAGCTGGCGCGCGCGCTTCGCGTGATCCGTCCGCCCGATCCCGCCCGCCTTACCAGCAATGAAAATGGCCGCCCCCTAGGGACGGCCCTGCGCAATCGAAATTGCGCGGATCAGCTGATATCAACGCCAAGATGCTTGGCGACAGCGAAGATGTCCTTGTCGCCCCGACCGCACATGTTCATGACGATGATATGGTCCTTGGGCAGTTCGGGCGCGATCTTCATCACATGTGCAAGCGCATGGCTCGGCTCCAGCGCCGGAATGATCCCCTCGGCCGAGCAGGACAGCTGGAACGCCTCCAGCGCTTCCTTGTCGGTGATCGCCACGTATTCGGCCCGGCCGGTGTCGTGCAGCCATGCATGCTCCGGCCCGATGCCCGGATAATCCAGACCCGCCGAGATCGAGAAGCCCTCGAGAATCTGCCCATCGTCGTCCTGCAGCAGATACGTCCGATTGCCGTGCAGCACACCCGGACGCCCGCCGGTGAGCGAGGCGCAATGCTCCATCTTCTCGTCGACGCCCTTGCCGCCGGCCTCAACGCCGATGATCTTCACATCCTTGTCGTCGAGGAACGGGTAGAACAGGCCCATGGCGTTCGACCCGCCGCCGATGGCGGCGATGATCGTGTCGGGCAGACGGCCTTCGGCCTCCATGATCTGCTCTTTGGTTTCCTTGCCGATGATCGACTGGAAATCGCGGACCATCGCCGGGTACGGGTGCGGCCCCGCCACCGTGCCGATGCAGTAGAAGGTGTCGCGCACGTTGGTCACCCAGTCGCGCAGGGCATCGTTCATCGCGTCCTTTAGCGTGCCGCGGCCCGAGGTGACGGGCACCACTTCGGCGCCCAGCAGGCGCATGCGGAAGACGTTGGGCTGCTGGCGCTCGACATCGTGCGCGCCCATGTAGACCACGCACTTCAGGCCGAACTTGGCGCAGACCGTCGCCGTCGCCACGCCGTGCTGGCCGGCGCCGGTTTCGGCGATGATGCGGGTCTTGCCCATACGCTTGGCGAGGATGATCTGGCCCAGCACGTTGTTGATCTTATGTGCGCCGGTGTGGTTCAGCTCGTCGCGCTTGAAATACACCTTGGCGCCGCCAAGCTGCTCGGACAGGCGCTCGGCATGATAAAGCGGCGAGGGGCGACCGACGTAGTGCTTCCACAGAAAGTCCATCTCGTCCCAGAAGCTCTGGTCGGTCTTGGCACGCTCATACTGCTCCTCAAGCTCAAGGATGAGCGGCATGAGCGTCTCGGACACGAAACGCCCGCCGTAGATGCCGAAGCGGCCCTTCTCGTCGGGGCCTGTCATGAAGGAATTGACAAGATCTTCCATAGCGCGTCTCCCGCTGAATTTCCCCCTTCTCTAAAGCATGCCCCAAGGCAAAGGCCAGAGCAGACGCGCCGCAGGTGAAATTTCCCGAAGATTCCCGGCGCACGCCCCCGCCCCGGTCGCTTCTTCTCTTTCCAAATACGCACGGCGCAACGGCGCAACCAGCGCAACACCGACCGCATCCGCAGTCCCTCGCCAAAACGAAAAGACCCGCCGCGGTTTCCCGCGACCGGCCCCGGATACACATCGCGAAGGTCTCAGCCCTTGGCCGCGACACCGTAGATTTGCGCGATGCGCTCGACGGCGGCTTCGGGCGCCAGCTCTTCGCTCTCGCCGGTGCGGCGCGAGGTCAGTTCGACCACGCCGTTCTTCAGCCCGCGCGGGCCGACGGTGATGCGCCACGGCAACCCGATCAGGTCCATGGTGGCGAACTTGGCACCGGCGCGCTCGGAGCGGTCATCGTAGAGCGGCTCCAGCCCCAGCGCGGTCAGCGATTTATAGAGCGCTTCGCAGGCGCCGTCGGCTTCCTCGTCGCCCTGCTTGAGGTTGACGATGCCGCAGTGGAACGGCGTCACACCTTCGGGCCAGATGATGCCTTTGTCGTCATGGCTCGCTTCGATGATCGCGCCCAGCAGGCGCGACACGCCGATGCCGTGGCTGCCCATGTGCACCGGCACTTGGTTGCCGTCCTTGTCGGCCACCGTGGCGCCCATCGGCTCGGAGTATTTGGTGCCGAAGTAGAAGATCTGTCCGACCTCAATGCCGCGTGCGGTGCGGCGGCGCTCTTCGGGAACCTCGGCGAAGACGGCCTCATCGTGGGTCTCGTCGGTGCGGGCGTAGCGCGATGTGAACTCTTCGAGCACGGCCTGACACTGTTCAACCGAATCGTAATCGATCTCGCGGTCGCCGAACTTCAGTTCGGTGATCTGGCTGTCGTAGAACACCTCCGACTCGCCCGTTTCGGCCAGCACCAGGAACTCGTGGGTGTCATCGCCGCCGATCGGGCCGCTGTCAGCGCGCATGGGAATGGCCTGCAGGCCCATGCGCTCGTAGGTGCGCAGGTAGCTGACGAGGTGCCGGTTGTAGGCGTGCAGCGCGTCTTCCTTGGTCAGATCGAAATTGTAGCCGTCTTTCATATAGAACTCACGGCCCCGCATCACGCCAAACCGCGGGCGTATCTCGTCGCGGAACTTCCACTGGATCTGGTAGAGCGTCAGCGGCAGGTCCTTGTAGCTGCCAACGTGGCTGCGGAAGATGTCGGTGATCAGTTCTTCGGCGGTGGGCGTGAACAGCATGTCGCGGTCGTGCCGGTCGCGGATGCGCAGCATCTCGGGGCCGTAGGCGTCGTAGCGGCCCGACTCCTGCCACAGGTCGGACGACTGGATCGTCGGCATCAGCATCGGAATATGGCCCGCGCGCTTTTGCTCCTCGTGGATGATGTCCTCGATCTTGCGCAGCACCTTGAAGCCCAGCGGCAGCCACGAATAGATGCCGGCGCTCGATTGCTTGATCATGCCGGCGCGCAGCATGTAGCGGTGCGAGACGATCTGCGCCTCGGAGGGCGTTTCTTTCAGAACGGGCAGGAAATAACGGCTCAGACGCATGCGGGCCTCCCGGAGATTGGCGTTTCGCCCGGGTTAGGCGAAGGGCGCGCCAAGGGCAAGAGGTCTGCGCATGCGCGGGCTTGCCGCTAGAGCGGGGCGGAATGCGCGGGATCGGTGAGCATCAGGAAAAGCGGCAAAAACAGAAACACCCAGACAAACAGAAAACGCAGCATCGCCGCTCCTTAGAAAACAGAAATGAAAATAGTCGTAAAAATCCGATGACACGCAGCCTGCACCGGATTGCGTGAACAGACCAGCGCGAAGTTCCGCCCCGCCCCCATACACTTGAAAAGGCGCAGCAGAGCGGCGATGAAGGGCGCACGGCAGAGAAAAGGATTCCCATGGCGCTCCCCGTACGTGATCAGATGAAGTACTGGGGCGTCGCGGCCATCATCTTTGCCGTCGTGCTGTGGTATCTGGGCAATGTCCTGCTGCCGTTCATTCTTGGCGGCGCCATCGCCTATTTCCTCGACCCGTTGGCCGATCGGCTCGAACGAATGGGCCTCAGCCGTGCCATGGCGACCATGGTGATCACCCTAGCCGCGATCCTGATCTTCGTCATTCTCGCGCTTGCGGTGATCCCGACGCTGGTGCGGCAGGCGGGCGACCTGATCGAGACCGCGCCGCAACTGTTCCGCGACCTGCGCGATTTTCTGGGCACGCATTTTCCGTCTCTGGTGGTCGAGGGCAGCCCGATGCGCGAGGCGTTGGCCTCGATCGGCCAGACCGTGCAGGAGCGCGGCGCCGAGTTGCTGAACACCGCGCTTAGCTCGGCCATGTCGGTGATCAACATTCTGATGCTCTTCGTCATCGTGCCGGTGGTCGCGGTCTACCTGCTGCTCGACTGGGACCGCATGGTGGCCCGCATCGACGAACTTTTGCCGCGCGACCACGCGCCGACGGTCCGCAAGATCGCCAGCCAGATCGACGCCACGCTCGCCGGATTCGTCCGCGGCATGGGCTCGGTCTGTCTGATCCTTGGTTGCTACTATGCCGTCTCGCTGGCGCTGGTGGGGCTGAACTTCGGGCTTGTCGTCGGGGTGATCGCCGGGTTGCTGACTTTCATCCCCTATGTCGGAGCGATCATTGGCGGCGCGCTGGCGATCGGCCTCGCGCTGTTCCAGTTCTGGGGCGAATGGTACTGGATCGCCGCGGTCGCGGGCATCTTCTTCCTCGGCCAGTTCCTTGAAGGCAATTTCCTGACGCCGAAACTGGTGGGCAGTTCGATCGGGCTGCACCCGGTGTGGCTGATCCTCGCACTGTCGGTCTTTGGCACGCTCTTCGGCTTTGTCGGCATGCTGGTCGCGGTGCCGCTGGCCGCCGCGCTGGGAGTGATCATGCGCTTCGTGATCGACCAGTACAAGGACAGCCGCCTGTATCGCGGCCTCGAGCAGGACCGCGACGCCCCATGACCCTGCCGCAGCAGTTGCCGCTGCCCCTGCCGGTCCGCGCCGCGCTGGGGCGCGAGGATTATTTCGTCTCGGGGTCCAATGCGCTCGCGGTGACGCTGCTCGACGGCTGGCACACCTGGCCCGCAGGCAAGCTGATCCTCGTCGGACCAGCGGGGGCGGGCAAGACCCACCTCGCCCACGTCTGGGCGGCCGAATGCGGCGCGACGATCCTGCCCGCTGCGGTACTGCCGCACGTCGATATTCCCGATCTCGCCGAGGGCCCGGTCTGCATCGAAGACGTGCCGCAGATCGCCGGAGACCGGCCCGCCGAGGAAGCGCTGTTCCACCTGCACAACCTTGCGCTGTCGCAACACCAGCCGCTGCTCTTGACCGCGCAGAGCGCGCCGAAACATTGGCACCTGTCGCTGCCCGACCTGCGCTCGCGGATGGAGGGCACGCAGACCGCCACCCTGCCCGAGCCCGACGACGCGCTGCTGGCCGCCGTGCTGGCCAAACTGCTGGCCGACCGCCACTGCGTTCCCGCGCCCGACGTGATACCCTATCTGCTGCGCCACATGCGCCGCAGCTTCGGCATGGCCCAGAAAGTGGCGGCGGCGCTGGACGCAGGGGCCCTTGGCCGGCCCAAGGGCATCACCCGCACGTTGGCGCGCGAAATCCTGCTAGCCGCCGATCCTCGCGCCTGAGAACCGGGGCCGCCGCAGCGCAGCGCTTGCGAAGCCCCCCGCCCTCAGGCATCCTTCCGCTTTCATCAAGTTGTTGCAATTCGTGACGCATATGCCCCCCATGACCATAGCCGATTTCCTCACCGCCCCGATCTCCCAGCCGCAGGAGTTCCCCGAGACCGACCTCTCGGGCCCCGGCCGCTATTTCAACCGCGAGCTCAGCTGGCTCGGCTTCAACTGGCGCGTGCTGGAAGAGGCGGAGAACACCAAGGTTCCGCTGCTGGAACGGCTGCGCTTCCTGTCGATCTCGGCCACCAACCTCGACGAGTTCTACACCGTGCGCGTCGCGGGCCTGCGCGAGCTGGCGCATGCCGGCAACACCACCCCCGCCGCCGACGGGCTGAGCCCGGCCGAGCAGCTGGTGCTGATCGACGAGGATGCGCGACGGCTGATGGCGCATCAGCAGCGGGTTCTGGGCGAGCTTGAAAAAGAGCTCGACGCGGCGGGCATCGACATCGTGCCCCGCGACGCGCTGCAGCCCGAGGATCTGGAGCATCTCAACACCCAGTTTCTCGAGCAGGTGTTTCCGGTGCTCTCGCCGCTGGCGATCGACCCGGCGCACCCGTTCCCCTTCATCGCCAATATGGGGTACTGCCTTGCGCTCGAACTGGAGCGCAAGCGCGACCGCCGCACCCGGCAGGCGCTGCTGCCGATCCCGCATCAGATCGACCGCTTCATCGCCCTGCCCGCCCCCGAGGGGCACAACCGCTTCATTTACCTCGAAGACGTGCTGCTGCTGCACATCGAAAGCCTGTTCCCCGGCTACCGGGTGAAGGACCACTTCGGCTTCCGCGTGCTGCGCGACAGCGACATCGAGGTCGAGGAAGAGGCCGAGGATCTGGTGCGCGAGTTCGAAGTTGCACTGAAACGCCGCCGCCGCGGCGAGGTTGTCCGCCTGACCGTCAGCGCCGGCGCGCCGAAGCAGCTGCGCAGCATCGTCATGCGCGAGCTTTTCGTGCAGGAAGACGATGTGATCGAGCTCGACGGGATGATCGGCATGGCCGACCTCAAGGAACTGGTGCTCGACTCCCGTCCCGATCTGCTGTGGCCCAGCTTCACCCCGCGCGTGCCAGAGCGGGTGCAGGACCACGAAGGCAACATGTTCGAAGCGATCAAGCAAAAGGACATGCTGCTGCACCACCCCTACGAGACCTTCGACATGGTGGTGCGCTTTCTGCATCAGGCCGCGATGGACCCGGACGTGGTGGCGATCAAGCAGACGCTTTATCGCACCTCGCGCAACTCGCCGATTGTCGAGGCGCTCTGCGAAGCGGCCGAGGACGGCAAGTCGGTCACCGCGCTGGTCGAGCTGAAGGCGCGCTTCGACGAGGCCGCCAACATCCGCCAGTCGCGGCGGCTGGAACGCTCGGGCGCGCATGTGGTTTACGGCTTCCTCGACTGGAAGACCCACGCCAAGATCTCTTCGGTGGTGCGCCGCGAGGGCGACAAGCTGGTCACCTACACCCACTGGGGTACCGGCAACTATCACCCGATCACCGCGAAGATTTACACCGACCTGTCGTTCTTCACCTGCGACGCCGAGCTTGGCCGCGATGCCTCGAAGATCTTCAACTACCTGTCGGGCTACGCCATGCCCGAGGGGCTGGAAAACCTCGTCATCTCGCCGCACACGCTGAAGCCGCGGATGCTCGATCTGATCGAGGCGGAGGCCGAGCACGCCCGTCAGGGCCGCCCGGCGCAGATCTGGCTGAAGATGAACTCGCTGATCGAGCCGGACATGATCGACGCGCTCTACGCCGCCAGCCAAGCCGGGGTGAAGATCGACTGCGTGATCCGTGGCATCTGCGGCCTGCGCCCCGGCATCAAGGGCCTGTCCGACAACATCCGGGTGAAAAGCATCGTCGGGCGTTTCCTAGAACACTCGCGCATCGCCTGTTTCGGCAATGGCCACGGGCTGCCGCACAGCAAGGCGCGGGTGCTGATCTCTTCGGCGGACTGGATGGGGCGCAACCTCAACCGCCGGATCGAGACCGGGGTGGAGATCCACAACCCCACGGTGAAGGCGCAGATCGTCAGTCAGATCATGGCGGCAAACCTTGCTGACACGGCGCAAAGCTGGGTGATGGAGCCCTCCGGCAAGTTCACCCGCCACGCGGTGCCCGAAGGCGAGTTCTCGTTCAATTGCCACCGCTTCTTCATGGAGAACCCCTCGCTCTCGGGCCGCGGCTCGGCCGGCGCGAAGGATGTGCCAAAGCTGACCCACGCCGGCGACTGACGGCCTGCGTGGTCGTCGGGCGTATTTGTTGAACAATGAAGGAGTGGGCCGCCCTGGTCCCTTCTTCTCTTTAAAAATACGCACAAAACAGACCACAAGGGGCTGCCAGGCCGGTACTTTCGGGGCGATCGCGGCCGCCAACGTTAACCCCCTTTTGCGCCTCGGCCTCCCCGTGCTAGATGGAAGCGCGAGAGCAATGCCGGAGGAGCAGATGGACGGTAAGGGCGACTCCAGCCAAAACGACGCGGGCCTTTTCGGCCAGCCGCTCTTTGACGATCCCCGCGCCCGGCGCCTGTCGCGGGTCGGCGTGGTCGACATCGGGTCGAACTCGGTGCGTCTCGTGGTCTTTGACGGCGCGGCCCGCAGCCCTGCCTATTTCTACAACGAAAAGATCATGTGCGGGCTGGGCGCAGGCATGTCGGAAACCGGGCGGCTCAACCCCGAAGGCAAGTCCCGCGCGCTGGCCGCGCTGCAACGATTTCAGACGCTGGCCCACGGCATGGAGCTTCCGCCGCTCACCGCCGTTGCCACCGCCGCCATGCGCGATGCCGAGGACGGCCCGGCCTTTCGCGCCGAGATCGAACAGGCGACCGGCCTCAAGATTTGGGTGATCGACGGCGATGAGGAAGCCCGGCTCTCGGCGCAGGGCGTGTTGCTGGGCTGGCCCGGCGCCGACGGTCTGGTCAGCGACATCGGCGGCTCGTCCATGGAGCTCGCCGAGGTCCGCGGCGGGCATATCGGCAAGCGCGCCACGTCGGCGCTGGGTCCGCTGAAGTTCAAGGACCTCAAGGGCGGCAAGAAGGCGCGCGAGAAGTATATCTCCAAGGCGATCGGCGAGCTGGCCGAGCGCATGAGCCCGGCGCCCGCCCCATTGTTTCTGGTCGGCGGCTCGTGGCGGGCGATCGCCCGGATCGACATGGAGCGCCTTGGCTATCCGCTACATGTGCTGCACGAGTACCGGATGACCGTCGACAGCGCGCGCGAGACGCTGAAATTCATCGAAAGCGCCGATCTCGACGCGCTGCGCAGTGCCTGCGGCATCTCGTCGGCACGGATGAGCCTTGTGCCCTATGCCGCCGAAGTGCTTGAAGAGCTTCTGAAGGTCTTCAAACCCACCGGCATCGCCATCTCCAGCTACGGCATCCGCGAGGGGCTGCTTTACGAGCAGATGCCGCAGATGCTGCGCGACCGCGATCCGCTGATCGAAGCCTGCCGGTTTTCCGAGGCAAAGGACGCGCGCCTGCCGGGCTTTGGCAAGAAACTCTACCGCTTCGTGCTGCCGCTCTTTCCAGATGCCAGCGAGGCCGATCTGCGCATCGTCAAGGCCGCCTGCCTGCTGCACGACGTAAGCTGGCGCGCGCACCCCGATTATCGCGCCGAGACCTGCTTCGACAACGCCACACGCGCCAACCTTGGCGGGCTCGATCACCCCGAGCGGGTGTTTCTCGGCCTCGCGCTGCTGCACCGCTACCGCAACAAGCGCGAAGGCACCCGGTTCGAGGATTTCTATACGCTGCTCGACAAGCAGCGCACGCAGCGCGCCGAGATCCTTGGCAAGGCGATGCGCTTTGGCTCGATGCTATGGATGTCAGACGTCACCCGCGAAGACGGGGCGCAGTTCCACTGGGACCCCGAGGAGCGGCGGCTGCGCCTGTGCCTGACCACCGAGGCCTCGCCGCTTTACGGCGAGGTGGCAGAGGCGCGTCTGAACTCTCTGGCGAAATCGTTGTCGGCCAAGTCGGTGCGGCTTGAGATCGACGGCGAAGAGACCCGCGACCTGCTCTGACGCGGCGCGTCCGCCCCCGCCCGCCTCAGAGTTCGATATCGCCGCCGGGGCCGGGTTCGGGCAGATCCGGCGCATCTTCTGGCATGTCGCCCGGCGCGTCCTCGGGATCGAGCTTCTCGCGGCGGCGGATCAGTATGTCCCCATTGGGCAGCATTTCGGGCGCCTCGTAGAGCGTCCAATCCTCTACCTTGTCCGACAGCTCGGCCACGGCCGGGCCCATCTCGTCGACAAAGCTCTGCAGCGCTGGCCCCATGCGTTCGGCCAGCCGCCTGAGATCCTGCACCGTGGGATCGATCTCGTCACGCAGGCCGCGCAGGAACATGTCGGCGCCGCGCTCCATCAGGCTGCGGCCCTCATCGGGCGCGTCATCGCTGAACAGCGGTTCGGTCTCGGGCTGCGCCTCGTCCTGCGCCAGCACTTGGGTTGCGAGAGGCACCAAAGAGGCACCGGCGAGGCAGGCCGCGAGGGCGAGGGGAAACAAGCGTCTCATGATCGGCAATATAGGGCGGCAGACCGAGTCGCGGTAGAGAAACTCCGTCCTGCCAGTCAGATGGCCAGATCCAGCGTGACCGGGAAGTGATCCGAAGCGGTCAGCAAAGCGCTGCACAGGTCCGGTGCTGCCCAGCAGCGTGCATCCTCGAACGGGTGCCAAATCCGCCATTCCTGCGCCACCTCGCGCAGATCGCTGGAGACCATGATGTAATCGAGAAGCGCCTGCAGATAGCGCTTCTCGGGCTCGATGTAGAACCGTGCGGTGGTCGGCTGCGGCGTCAGCCGCCCGCGCAGCGCCTCGCTGGCGTGCGGGTCGTACAGCGCGCCCTCGCCTTCTCCGAGGATGACCTCGACGGAACTCTTGCCGAAGACATGCTCGTATTCATCAATGCCGGGACCGTCGTTGAGATCGCCCAGCACGATCACGCTCTGGCCCCCTGCCAGCAGCCGATCCACCCGGCGGCGCAGCCAGATCGCCTGCGCCAGTTGCTTGCGGCGGTTCGACAGACCCGCGCGCCGGATCGCCGCTTCGCCCTGCACCCCGTGCGGGGCCTTGGATTTCAGATGCGTGCCGATCAGGCGCAGGCTGCGCCCGCCGGGCAGCAGCAGATCGACCTCGAGCGGCGGCTTGGAAAACACCACGTCAGCCGGGCCCGATCCATCGCCGAGATCGACGCGCAACTCGGTGTCAAAGCGCGGCGCATCGGTGCTTTCGCCCGGCACGTGGCGCGCGGTCAGCACATCGGGATCGTAAAGCAGCGCAATCTCTTGCTGGGTGTCGTTGACGAAGCCCACCAGCACCTCGCGCGTGCGCAGATCGAACGCTTCGGCGAAACTGTGCAGCGCGCGCCGCGTGTCGCGCCGGATGCCGGTGTCGGGCGCTTCGATGATCATCACCGCATCAGCGTCCATCGCGGTGAACACCATGCCAAGCGCCTCGGCCTGCTGCGCGCGGGTGATGTCCCGCCGCCCAGACCAATGATCGTCGACCAAAAGCTCTCCGCGCTTGCTGAACAGATCGTCAAACCACTCCACATTGTAGGTGGCCAGCCGCATCGGCTCAGACCTGTTCGCGGGCCGAGATCTCTTCCCACGCGTGGTTGATGTCGATCAGGCGTTTCTCCGACAGTTTGATCGCCTCTTCGGGCAGGCCACGGGCGCACATCACGTCGGGATGGCTTTCGCGCACCAGCTTGCGCCATTGCTTGCGGATGTCGGCCATCGGCGTGTCCGGGCTAACCCCCAGCACGCTGAACGGATCGGGGGCGCAATCGGGCACAAAGCGCGCCCGTAGGGCGCGGAAGGCATGGTCCGGAATGCCGAAGATTTCGGCCACCCGTTCGAGAAACGCGTTCTCGGCGGTGTGATAGTCGCCATCGGCCAGCGCGATATAGAACAGCCCCTCCATCAGATCGGAAAGCTGCTGCGCGTTGTCCTCGAACATGCGGCGGATGCGGCGGGCGTATTCCTCGTAGCCCGCGACGTCCTGCCGGGCGAGGTTGAACACCCGGGCCGCGGCGGCCTCATCCTCGGGGGCGATGGTAAAGACCTCGCGGAAGGCGGCCACCTCGTTGCGCGTGACCTGCCCATCGGCCTTGGCCATCTTCGCCGAAAGCGCGATGACGGCGATGGTAAAGGCAACGCTGCGCTCTGGCGGCTGGCGCAGCTTTTCGAAGACAGCAGTCAGCCCCTCGCCCTTGGCAAGGGCGGCGAGGGCTTCGGAGATGCGCGACCAGATCGACATTGCACCACTCTACGCGGCAACGCGGCAACTGTCAGTGCGACAATGAGAAGTCAGGGGAATTTTCTGCTGCCGCTCCGCAAACTGTGACCGGGCGCGAGCGGTTTCAGGGAGATTGATGTCAGAGAAATTTCTGCATCAGCACAAGATCCATCCAGCGCCCGAACTTGAACCCCACCTCGGGCAGCCGCGCTGTCTCTTGAAACCCGAGCGCCGCGTGGAAGGCGATACCGGCGGCGTTCTCTCCCGACACCCCGGCAAAGAGCGAATGCACGCCCTGATCGCGCGCCACCGCCATCAGGTCGGCCATCAGTGCGCGCCCGACGCCGCGCCCGCGCGCTTCGGGCCCGAGGATCACCGTGTGCTCTTTGGTGTGCGCGTAGCCCGGTCCGCCGCGGAACGGAAAGAAGGTGGCAAAGCCCAGCACCTTCCCGTTTGCCTCGGCCACGCGAAAGGCCGGACCGCGCGCCGCGATATCGGCCTGCAGGCCTTCTGAGGTTTTGCGCAGGGTGGTGAAGGTGGCGGCGCTGTGGTCGATGACCGGGTTCCAGATCGCCGCGATGGTGGCCGCGTCCTCGGCCCTCGCCGCGCGCAGGATCATTGCAGCACTCGCGCTCCGGAGGCGGTGGCAAAACTGCCGCGCAAAGCGGGCTTGGCTTCGACGCTGAACTCGGCCAGCGGCACGTTCAAATGCGGTGACAGCAGCGCCTGCAAGTCTTCGGCCTGCGGATGCGCCACGGTCAGCCGATCCAGCCGGATGCCTGCGCCCGCAAGCGACACGCCCGGCGGCACCGGGCTGACCCATTCGATGAGCGCCGGAAACACGCCGTCGTAGGGCAGCAGCCCGTCGCGCGGCACAGAGATTTTCCAGCTGAGCGCGCCGCGGGTGACGGCGACGGCCTCGCCCGCCATCGGCAGCGCCGCCAGCGCCGCGTCGAGGTTTGGCACCCGGCACACCCATTTGTCGAGCCGCGCCGGGCCCGCGAACCCGTCGAGCCCGAACCAGCGCGGACGCCCGGGAGCCGGGGCTGACGGGTCGATGGCGATGGCTTCGAGGTAGAGATCGTTTTCCAGCCCGAGCAGGAAATTATGGGTGCCGAAATCGGGATGCGCCCCGCCCGGAGACAGTGGCAGCCCCAGTGCGCTTTCGGCATGGCTCACCGCCTCCGCCAGCGTCTCCCCAAGAACAGCCACGTGATCAAGCTCGAGCATCGTCCCTCCGGTCATGTTGCAACTGGACCACGTTAGCGGTGCAAGAGGGGGGTGCAATCGCGAAATGACCAAGTGGACGCAAGAAAATGTGCAGCGCCGCTGGCCCGGCGCGGCTTTGGCGCATATTCTGCGCAGCAAAGGCGACGGGCATCGGAACCGGCCGCCGCGAGGCAAGGAGCACCCCCATGACAATCCGCACCCTGACCGTCCTGCTGATCGCCACCCTCGGCCTTGCCGCCTGCGGCGTGCCCTTCGTGCCGCTGATTTAAACCAGCGGCACCAGAGGCGGGGGCTTACTCGGCAGCACGCGGCGTCCCGATGAGGCCAAGGATCTCCTTGGCTGCGGTGGGGATATTGGTGCCCGGCCCGAAGATCGCCTTGACCCCTGCGTTGTAGAGGAACTCGTAATCCTGATGCGGGATCACCCCGCCACAGATCACAATGATGTCCTCTGCGCCCTGATCCTTCAGCGCCTGCACAAGCTGCGGCGCAAGCGTTTTGTGGCCCGCCGCCTGAGACGAGATACCGACGATGTGCACGTCGTTGTCGATGGCGTCCTGAGCTGCCTCGGCGGGGGTCTGGAACAACGGACCCACATCCACATCAAAACCGATGTCGGCAAAGGCCGTGGCGATCACCTTGGCGCCGCGGTCGTGGCCGTCCTGCCCCATTTTCACGACCAGCATGCGCGGACGGCGACCTTCGGATTCGGCGAAACTTTCAACGTCCTTCTGGATCTGGGCAAAGCCCTCATCGCCCTCATAGGCCGCGCCGTAGACACCAGCGAGGGTCTTCACCTCGGCGCGATGGCGCCCGAATTCCTTTTCCATGGCCATGGAAATCTCTCCGACAGAGGCCCGCGCACGGGCGGCTTCGACCGCGGCTTCCAGCAGGTTGCCGCCCTCTTTCGCACGGCGGGTAAGCTCGGCCAGCGCCGCATCGCAAGCCGCCTGATCGCGGCTCGCCCGCACCTTCTCCAAGCGCGCGATCTGGCTCTCGCGCACCTTGGCGTTGTCGATGTCGAGAATGTCGATCGGGTCTTCGTGGTCCTTGCGGTACTTGTTGACCCCGACGATCACCTCGTCGCCGCGGTCGATCTGCGCCTGACGGCGCGCCGCGGTCTCCTCGATGCGCAGCTTGGGCATGCCCGAGGCGACGGCCTTGGTCATACCGCCCATCTCCTCGACCTCCTCGATCAGCGCCCAGGCCTTCTCGATGAGCTCGTTGGTCAGACTCTCCACGTAGTAGGAGCCCGCCAGCGGATCGACCACATTGGTCACGCCGGTCTCTTCCTGCAGGATAAGCTGGGTGTTGCGCGCGATCCGGGCCGAAAACTCGGTGGGCAGCGCGATCGCCTCGTCAAGCGCGTTGGTGTGCAGCGACTGGGTGCCGCCAAGCACCGCGCTCATCGCCTCGTAGGCGGTGCGGATGACGTTGTTGTAGGGGTCCTGCTCCTGCAGGCTCACACCCGAGGTCTGGCAGTGGGTGCGCAGCATCTTCGAGCGGTCCGACTTGGCGCCGAACTCGGTCATGATGCGGTGCCAGAGCGTGCGCGCGGCGCGCAGCTTGGCCGCCTCCATGAAGAAGTTCATGCCGATGGCAAAGAAGAACGACAGCCGCCCGGCGAACTTGTCCA
This sequence comes from Salipiger sp. ABF4_146, assembly GCF_056161345.1. Classification (NCBI taxonomy): domain Bacteria; kingdom Pseudomonadati; phylum Pseudomonadota; class Alphaproteobacteria; order Rhodobacterales; family Roseobacteraceae; genus Salipiger; species Salipiger sp. ABF4_146. The sequence goes on from NZ_JBSWYX010000020.1 coordinate 31,150, forward strand.
CGTCCATGCCCGCCTCGATCGCCGCGCGCACATATTCGCGCCCGTCGGCCAGCGTGTAGGCCAGCTCCTGCACGAGGTTCGCCCCGGCCTCCTGCATGTGGTAGCCGGAGATCGAGATCGAGTTGAACTTCGGCATCTCGTTCGAGGTGTACTCGATGATGTCCGAGATGATCCGCATCGAAGGCTCGGGCGGGTAGATATAGGTGTTGCGGACCATGAACTCCTTGAGAATGTCGTTCTGGATGGTCCCCGAAAGTACGGCGCGATCGTGTCCCTGCTCTTCGCCCACAACGATGAAATTGGCGAGGATCGGGATCACCGCGCCGTTCATCGTCATCGACACGGAAATCTGGTCGAGCGGAATGCCATCGAAGAGGATCTTCATGTCCTCGACGCTGTCGATGGCGACGCCCGCCTTGCCGACGTCGCCGACCACCCGTTCGTGATCGCTGTCATAGCCGCGGTGGGTGGCCAGATCGAAGGCCACCGAAACGCCCTGCTGCCCTGCCGCCAATGCCTTGCGGTAAAAGGCGTTGGATTCCTCGGCGGTCGAGAAGCCGGCGTATTGCCGGATCGTCCATGGGCGGCCTGCGTACATAGTCGCCTTCACCCCGCGGGTGAACGGGCCGAACCCCGGCAGCGTGCCCATATGCGGCAGATCCGCCGTGTCCTCGGCCGTGTAAAGCGGCCGCACATCAATCCCTTCGAGCGTGTGCCACGTCAGCCCGTCCAGCGGGCGCCCGCGCAGCTCCTTCTCCGCAAGTGCGCGCCAGTCTTCCGTCTTGGCAGTCATCCTCTCGTCCTCTCTCCTTGCGGCCCGCAAGCCGGGCGGTCCCGGCGTGCGCGGCATCCTCCGTTCGTAATCAACCTGTCCTGCCGCGACGCCATCCGGCACTGGCAGCATCTAAATTTTTCGTCACCCGGCGCGGCAGCCCCTGTGCAGCCGCCCGGCCATTGCCTATATCTTGGGGCATGAACCGCCGTATCGCCCTCACCCTGCTTGGATTTCTGACCTTCACCGCAGGTTTCGGGGCGGCCCAAAGTGCCGAGACCCCGGACGTGGCAGAACCGATCCGCCCGGCGGGCGACTCCACGCTGGACGAGTTCCTCTGGCTCAAGCGCCCGCTTCTGGTCTTTGCCGACAACCCCAGCGACCCGCGATACGTGCAGCAGATGCAGCTGATCACCGAACGGCTTGATGCGCTGACAGACCGTGACGTGGTGGTGATCACCGACACAGATCCCGGTGGACGCAGTCCGATCCGCCGTGCGATGCGCCCGCGCGGCTTTATGATCATGCTGCTGGCGAAGGATGGAACCGTGATCCTGCGCAAACCAAGCCCTTGGGATGTCAGAGAAATCAGTCGATCTATCGATAAGCAGCCGCTGCGCCAGCAAGAGGTGCGCGATCGGCGCGATGCCTTGCGGCGGTAGCCGCCAGAGCGTATATTCAGGGCACGCACACAGCGCAGAGCAGGAGACAGCGTCATGGAAAAGGATCCGAACATCCCGTTCACTCCGATCCCGCTGACCGGCCGGACCGGGCCGCGTCCGGGCTATTGACACGCTCGATCACCCGATCGGCTGCCTCGGCGCCGCCATCGGCATAGGCGCGGATCAGTTCCAGCGCATATTGCCCCAAGACGAAGGCCTGCCGTCGCATCTGCGCGTAATCCTCGTACATCGCCACGCGCCGGTCCTGCGGTAGCTTCTCGCGGAAATACGGCCCCCGCATATCCTCTGCCATGATCGACAAGGCCTTGACCTGACCGTAGTAGGCGACCACCGCGTCTATGGTCTGGCGCGGCAGCACCTCGATGCTTTCGACCAGCGCATCGAAAACATGGTCGTGGCGCTCATGCGGGATGAAGGGCACAAAACCTGCCTCGGTGCGCATCCGCTCGGCTGTCGCGACCATGTAGGCGTCTGACTGACCCTCATCCCAGATGGCACGCAGCGTGTTGCCGATCTCGGCGTAAAGCGCCTTGTGATAGTCGCGCAGCTTCTCGGCCTTGTCGCGCGAGCGACCTATCTCGGCAAACATCGCGGTGGTCAGCCAACCCATGGCGATCACCAAGCCCGCGATCAGCGCCTGCCACAGCCGGTCCTCGAGATCGACGGCCTGCGCCAGCAGCACCAGCGGCACGCCCAGAAGCAGCACAATGGGCAGCGCGATGCGGAAAAGGAATTGCAGCAGGATGCGGCGCGAGGTCTCTGCCCCGCGCCCCATGTAAAGCGCCGCCCACAGCAGGCCGATCGCGGCGAGCGCGCCAACGATCCAAGCACCTGCGGAGATGGGCTGCGCGTCGGTCATCGTGTCATTCGAACTCCATGATCACGTCATCCACCGCCAGACTGTCGCCCGGCCCGGCATTGACCTTCTTCACGGTGCCCCGGCGCTCGGCGCGAAGAATGTTCTCCATCTTCATGGCCTCGACGGTGCACAGCGCCTGCCCTTCCTGCACCTCATCGCCTTCGGCCACATTGACCTTCACGATCAGGCCCGGCATCGGGCACAGCAGCATCTTCGACGTGTCGGGCGGCAGCTTCTCGGGCATCAGCCGCGCAAGCTCGGCCTGCCGCGGGGTGCGCACGTTGACCTTGAGATCGGCACCGCGGCTGCGGATGTGGAAGCCGCCGGGGATTTTCCCGACCTTCAGCACCAGCGGCTTGCCGTCGACCTGCATATGCGCAAGCGGATGGCCCGGCGTCCAGTCGCCCGACACCCGGACTTTCGCGCCATCGGCAAACTCGACCGAGGTGCCTTCCTTGTCGGCGGCCAGCACCAGATCAAAGCTTTCGCCCTGCAGCGTGACGTTCCAGTGATCGCCAACCTTGCGCTCGTGGTTGTCGAGCGTGCCCGAGATGCGCGTGCGGCGGATCTCGGCGACGCGGTTCATTGCAGCGGCGGCGGCGGCCACGTCGCGCAGCGCACCTTCGGCCAGCGTCACCCCTTCGAAGCCGTTGGGATATTCCTCGGCGATGAAGGCGGTCGTGATGTTGCCCGACATAAAGCGCGGGTGATCCATCACGGCGGCGAGGAACGGCAGGTTGTGCCCGATGCCTTCGACCTCAAAGCTGTCGAGCGCGTTGCGCATTACCTCGATGGCCTGCTCACGGGTCGGCGCCCAGGTGCACAGCTTGGCGATCATCGGGTCGTAGTACATCGAGATCTCGCCGCCCTCGTAGACGCCGGTGTCGTTGCGCACGATGCCGCCATGCAACTCGCCCTCGGCCGGCGGGCGATAGCGGGTCAGACGGCCGATCGACGGCAGGAAGCCGCGATAAGGGTCTTCGGCGTAGAGGCGGTTCTCGATCGCCCAGCCGTGGATTTTCACGTCGTCCTGCGTGATGGTCAGCGCCTCGCCATTGGCGACGCGGATCATCTGCTCCACGAGGTCGACGCCGGTGATCAGCTCGGTGACCGGGTGCTCCACCTGCAGGCGGGTGTTCATCTCGAGGAAGTAGAAGTTCTTCTCGCCATCGACGATGAATTCCACCGTCCCGGCGCTGGTGTAGCCCACCGCCTTGGCCAGCGCGACGGCCTGCTCGCCCATCGCCTTGCGGGTTTCTGGATCGAGGAACGGGCTCGGCGCCTCTTCGACGACCTTTTGGTTGCGGCGCTGGATCGAGCATTCGCGCTCGTTGAGGTAGATGCCGTTGCCATGCGCGTCGCAAAGCACCTGAATTTCGATGTGTCGCGGCTGCGTGACGAACTTCTCGATGAAGATACGGTCATCGCCGAAGGAACTGGCCGCCTCGTTCTTCGACGACTCGAAACCCTCGCGCGCCTCTTCATCAGTCCATGCGATCCGCATGCCCTTGCCGCCGCCACCGGCGGAAGCCTTGATCATCACCGGGTAGCCGATATCGCCCGAGATCTTCACCGCCTCTTCGGCATCCTCGATCAGCCCCATGTAGCCGGGCACGGTCGAGACCCCGGCCTCCTGCGCGATCTTCTTGGAGGTGATCTTGTCGCCCATCGCCTCGATCGCCCCTTTCGGCGGGCCGACGAAGGCAACGCCAGCGGCTTCAAGCGCCTCGGCAAACTTTGGGTTCTCCGACAGGAAGCCATAGCCCGGGTGCACCGCCTGCGCGCCGGTGTCCTTGATCGCCCCCATGATCTTGTCGATCACGATATACGACTGGTTGGCTTGCGGCGGGCCGATGTGCACCGCCTCATCCGCCATTTCCACGTGCAGCGCGTGCTTGTCGGCATCCGAATAGACCGCCACGGTCTTGATGCCCATCTTACGCGCGGTCTTGATGACCCGGCAGGCGATCTCACCGCGGTTGGCGATCAGGATCTTGTCGAACATGTCTCTCCCTTTCGTTGCGTTTCTTGGCCGCAGGTCAGGGGCGCGGCTGAAGTATTGTCGGGGGTGTTTGCGGGGATGGTGGCTGGCGAATGCACAGCAAAAAGGCCACCGGAGCGGGCTGCTCCGGTGGCCTTGAAAAGCGTATGGGTCAGCGCGCGGCGGAAACCGCCGCGCAGCCGCGCCCGATCAGTTGCAGTACTGCGGGGTGACGTCGTCGCAGACCACGCCGGCGGTTGCGCCAACAGCCGCACCGACGGTGCCGTCACCGCCCGCCGCGCGGTCGACGAGGTAGCCCGCGCCAGCGCCGATGCCGGCGCGCGGAAGGTCCGAGTTCTCACAGGCTGCGACACCAAAAACCCCGAGGACTGCGACAATGCGGATAACGTTTTGCATGTGGGAAACTCCCTGTGTTCCGTAAGTTGAAGTCGCTCCTCAACGCCACGGAAATGGTGAAAGTTCCATACATCTTTCGCTTTCTCACCGGCATGGGCGCCGCACCGCCGATCCGCCCTTACAGCGCTGCGCAAGCCTGCCGATCGGCGCGCGTGTTGACGCGACGACAGGCTGGTATTCCGGCGTGTCGCCGCCGCGGAACCAAATGGTTCGGACGCGTCGCCATGGGCTGAATGAAAAGAAGCGGGCGCGCGGTCAGGGGATTTGCCGCAGCGCCCGCGAGGGGAAGGGTAACGGTGAGCAACGAACGCGGCGAAACGCTGCGTCATTGCCCGCAACAAACTCAGGCTGCACGACTCGCTGGCCGCGTCCAAGCGATATCCAAACGGAATACCCAGACCGGCCTGTTTCCGCGCATCGCGCGAAAAGGAAAGCGAGTTCACGCCCATTCGTTGCCCTCTTCGAAGGCTTCGGGGAACGACGCGCGCCCGGCCACCGGATCGATGATCAGCATCGCCTCGTAGCTCTCGGGATCGAAGGGGTCGTCGTAGGGCAGAACCTCGCGGCCAAAGAGCCACGACAGCCGGCCTGCATCAAGGTTGCCACGCTCGAACGGCTGGTCGCCGAAATGCGCCCAGAGCGACGCCATGAAGCCAAGGTCGGCGCGTTTGTCGGCCGCCCTGCGATCGCGATAGCGCTCGCGCCGCACGATGGCGGTGATCCCCTTGGGATTGGCTCTGCGGATGGTGAATTGAAAGTCCGTGCCGGGAAGCCGGCTCGGAAAGCCACGGTGCTTCAGCATACCGGGCCCTCCATTGTAAGGGCCCGCGGTATGGGGCGATGGCAGTCGGCCCTGCGGGGCCGGAGAGGCGGGACGGACCCGAAGGCCCGTCCCGTCGGCAAGTTACTTGTACTTGCCGGTGTAGACGGGCTCCGCGGTAACGGGCTCGGGATCCACGACCACGTACTCTTCTTCCTGCTGGCCGCCGCAAGCGGAAAGGGTGGCAACGAAGCCGAGCATGGCAAGCAGTTGGATGCTCTTGGACATCTTGATCTCCTGTCAGATTCTTCAGGGCGGACAGACCGCATCGGCCCTGCCAACCCTCGTTCCGGTGTTACGATTGCTCGCGTGCAATCATTCCCCAACATAGCGCAAGTTACGAAAAAGAAATACGTAACTCGTTCCGGGGGCAAAATTTCTCCGCCCAGGGCCGCAAAATAAGAGGAAAATGAGCGGATTTCCGCGCGTTTGGGGGTCATCATCAGAGGGACTCCCACACGCAGATGCCGTCTTTGGGGCTATAGGCTTCGAAATATTGGGGGATTCCGGGTGCCGCGCTACCAAATGCGACCGGCGCAGCCATAAGCGAGATCACGATCACCGAAGGCAGCTTGTCGCGCCCGCTGACGCGCGGCAGCGCGAAACTGTCGCACAAATGCTGCATGTCAGGCGACACAGCCGCGAAGTCCAGCGGCTTGTCACCGCCGATACCCGGCGCGACGAAGCGAAAACGCTCGGTCGCCGACGCAGTATCCGAGAGCGAGTCGTAGAAGGTGACGGGCATGCCCGAGGGCACGGCCACGGCGCTTGGTGCTTGCGCCGCGGTCAGGCTCGGCGTGATGGCCGCAGCCAGTGTCAGAATGCCAGTCCCGATCACCCTCGTCACAAGGATCTCCCCGTTTCTCATCTTGCGTGGACAGGTGAACAGCCGGTCAGGCCGCCCAGTTCACCCAGCGCGCCCGGTTGGCGCGGTCTTCCAGAACCTCGGCGATCCGCGCCTCGACCGCCTTGCGGGGCAGCGCGCCGGCCACCTCGCCGCCGGCCTCGACGCTGACACCGCCCGCGCAGGGGCGCACCCGTACCACCGGCGCAAAGCCACGCAGGTCGCGCAGCGCCCGCCACATGTCTTGCCGCACCTGATGTGCCAGCCGCTCGAGCCGACCGACGGGCGGCAGCAGCGTCTCGACCCTCAGGTCAAAGCGCGCCGGGTTGCGCCGGGCGAGCGTTAAAGTGTCGCCCTCACGCTCCATATGCCATCCCTTCACCTGCATCAGCGCCTCCGGCTCAGAGCGGAATGTTGTCGTGCTTCTTCCACGGATTGCTGAGCTGCTTGTTTCTCAGCATCGCGAAGGCACGGCTCACCCGGCGCCGGGTCGAGCGCGGCTGGATCACCTCGTCGATGAACCCGCGTTCCGCCGCCACAAAGGGGTTGGCGAACCGATCCTCATAGTCCGCAGTGTGCTTGGCGATCTTCTCGGCATCGCCAAGATCGGCGCGGTGAATGATCTCGGTCGCGCCCTTGGCGCCCATCACCGCGATCTCGGCGGTCGGCCATGCGTAGTTCACATCACCGCGCAGGTGCTTGGAGCTCATCACGTCATAAGCGCCGCCATAGGCCTTGCGGGTGATCACCGTGACCTTGGGCACCGTCGCCTCGCCATAGGCGAAGAGCAGCTTCGCGCCGTGCTTGATGACGCCGCCGTATTCCTGGCTGGTGCCCGGCAGGAAGCCCGGCACGTCGACGAAGGTCAGCAGCGGGATCTCGAAGCAGTCGCAGAAGCGCACGAACCGCGCCGCCTTCTTCGAGCTGTCGATGTCGAGACACCCGGCCAGCACCATCGGCTGGTTGGCGACCACGCCCACCGTCTGCCCCTCCAGACGGATGAAGCCGGTGATGATGTTCTTGGCGTGCTCTTCCTGAATTTCGTAGAAATCTCCCTCGTCCGCGACCTTGGTGATCAGCTCCTTCATGTCGTAGGGCTGGTTCGCGTTTTCCGGGATGATCGTGTCGAGCGAGCTTTCCACCCGCTCCACATCATCGAAAAACGGCCGCACCGGCGGCTTCTCGCGGTTATTGAGCGGCAGGAAATCGACAAGGCGGCGCACTTCGGCCAGCGCCTCCACATCGTTTTCGAAAGCACCGTCGGCGACCGAGGACTTGCGGGTGTGGGTGGTCGCGCCGCCCAGTTCTTCGGCAGTGACCACCTCGTTGGTCACCGTCTTTACCACATCGGGGCCGGTGACGAACATGTAGGAGGTGTCTTTCACCATGAAGATGAAGTCGGTCATCGCGGGTGAATAGACCGCGCCGCCAGCGCAGGGCCCCATGATGACCGAGATCTGCGGGATCACGCCCGAGGCCATGATGTTGCGCTGGAAGATCTCGGCATAGCCGGCAAGGCTGTCGACGCCTTCCTGAATGCGCGCGCCGCCCGAGTCGTTGAGCCCGATCACCGGCGCGCCGTTCTGCATCGCCATATCCATGATCTTGCAGATCTTCATAGCGTGGGTGGCCGAAACCGAGCCGCCCAGAACGGTAAAGTCCTGACTGAAGAGGTAGACCATGCGGCCGTTGATCGTGCCCCAGCCGGTGATCACCCCGTCGCCGCTGGGACGGTTCTTCTCCATGCCGAAGTCGGTGCAGCGATGCGCGACGAACATGTCGTATTCTTCGAAACTGCCCTCGTCGAGCAGCAGCTCGATACGCTCGCGCGCGGTCAGCTTGCCTTTGGCGTGTTGCGTATCGATCCGCTTTTGTCCGCCGCCAAGCCGCGCATCAGCGCGGCGCGTCTCCAGCTCGTGAAGAATGTCTTTCATGTCCAATCCTCTCCGTGTTGCCCGGACCATACAGTGGAGGGCCTTGCACTCAAGTCAAATTCGGCAAATTTGCAAACCTTGAAAAGATACCGTGAAGCAAATAGCAAAACAGCAAATACCGCATTAGCGCGATGATACACGTGGACTTTAAGCGCCCCCCGGCATACCCAAAATCCATGAACACCAAACCGCGCGTCCGTTTTCTCGACGCCTCGACCCCGCCACATCTTGTCACGCTTGTCCTGCTGGCCGGGCTTTCCGCGCTGGCGATGAACGTGTTTCTGCCGTCACTGCCGCAGATGACGGCATATTTCGAAACGGAATACAGGCTGATGCAGCTTTCCGTGGCGATCTACCTCGCGGTCAACGCCGCACTGCAGGTGGTGATCGGGCCGATTTCCGACAAGCTCGGGCGGCGGCCGGTGATCCTCTGGGGCGTCGGCCTGTTCATGCTGGCCACGCTGGGCTGCATCTTCGCGCCCAATGTCACGCTCTTTTTGCTATTTCGGATGTGTCAGGCAGTGATCGTCACCGCCATGGTCCTGAGCCGCGCAGTGGTGCGCGACATGGTCAGCCAAGAAGAAGCCGCCTCGATGATCGCCTATGTGACCATGGGCGTTGCGGTGGTGCCGATGGTCGGCCCGGTGATCGGCGGCGCGCTTGGCGAGTTGATGGGCTGGAAGGCGATCTTCTGGATGCTCTTCTTGCTTGGCGGCGCCGTGCTGTGGCTGAGCTGGCGCGATCTGGGCGAGACCTCCACCGCCTCTGGCCTGTCTCTGGCCCAGCAATTCCGCGAGTACCCCGAACTGCTCACCTCACCGCGCTTCTGGGGCTACGCGCTGGCCTGCGCGTTTTCTTCGGGCGCGTTCTTTTCCTACCTCGGTGGCGCGCCATTCGTGGGCTCCGAAGTCTTCGGCCTGACCCCGGCCTCGCTGGGGCTGCACTTTGGCGCACCGGCGGTCGGCTACTTCCTCGGCAACTGGATCTCGGGAAAATACTCCGCCCGCATCGGCATCAACAAGATGATCCTCTGGGGCTCGCTAATCCTGTCGGCTGGGCTGACGGCCGCGCTGATCACCTTTGCCCTGACCGGCGGCTCGGCGCTGATTTTCTTCGGCTTCATGTGCTTTGTCGGCCTTGGCAACGGCATGACAATCCCCAATGCCACAGCGGGCACGCTGTCGGTGCGCCCGCATCTGGCGGGCACCGCCTCGGGGCTGGGCGGTGCGATCATGATCGGCGGCGGCGCGGCGCTTTCGGCTCTGGCGGGTGCGCTGCTGCAACCGGGCACGGGCGCATGGCCTCTGCTGTGGCTGATGCTGGCCACCTCGATCGCCTCGGTGATCTCGATCCTTCTGGTGTTCCGGCGCGAAAGACGGCTGGCAGGGCTGGACGCCGCCTGACGAGTTTGCAAAATTGCTTCCACTGGGGAGCAAAGGCGCAAACATGGCAACACGGAAACTCTACGCGGGAGCAAAGCTGCGCGACCTGCGCGGGCGGCTTGGTCTGACGCAAAAGGAGTTCGCCGCCAAGCTTGGCATTTCGCTGCCCTACCTGAACCAGATGGAGAACAACAACCGCCCGGTGTCGACCACGGTGGTGCTGGCGCTGGCGCAGGAATTCGGCTTCGACGTGACCGAACTGGGCCAAGGCGATTCCGAGCGGCTGATCTCGGATATGCGCGAGGCGCTGGCAGACCCGATCTTTGGCGAGCATACGCCGCCACTGGCCGACCTGCGGCTGACCGCGTCCAATGCCCCTGCCCTCGCCCGCGCCTTTCTGGAACTGCACCGCGCCTACCGGCAAACGCATGAACGGCTCGCCTCGCTGGACGAGGCGCTGGGGCGCGAAGGCACACAGATGCAGCCCTCGCCCTGGGAAGAAGTGCGCGACTTCTTCCACTACTGCGACAACTATATCGACGCCGTCGACCGCGCCGCCGAGCATTACGCACATGGCCTCGGCCAAGGCGGTGCCGACCTACGCGGCGCGGTGATCGCCCACCTGCGCGACCGCGGCATCACCGTCGAGTTCCACCAGTCCGCGCCGCTGCGCAACTACGACGCCGAGCGGCGGGTGCTGACCATGTCGTCGCTGGCCCAGCCGGAAACCCTGACCTTCCAGATGCTGATACAGGTGGCGCTGCTGCGGCAGGAAAAGCTGCTTGAGGCAACGCTCGATCTGGCGCGCTTTCAGTCCGAAAACGCGCGCAGCATCGCCAAGCTCGGGCTTGCCAACTACTTCGCCGGCGCGGTGATGATGCCCTACACCCGCTTGCTGGAGGCCGCGCAGGAAACCCGCCATGATCTCGAACTTCTGGCGGCACGCTTCGGCGCCTCGGTCGAGCAGGTGGCGCACCGGCTTTCGACGCTGCAGCGCCCCGGCGCCAAGGGCATCCCGTTCTTCTTTGCCCGCGTCGATCAGGCTGGCACGATCACCAAGCGCCATTCGGCCACCCGGCTGCAATTCGCCCGCTTTGGCGGTGCCTGCCCGCTTTGGAACGTACATCAGGCGTTTGAGACGCCGAACCAGTTCCTGCGGCAATTGGCCGAAACCCCCGACGGCGTGCGCTATGTGCTGCTGGCCCGCGATGTGACCAAACCCGCCGGCCGCTTCGGCGCGCCGGTGCGACGTTTCGCGATCGCGCTGGGATGCGAGGTGAAACACGCCGGCGCGCTGGTCTATGCCGATGGCATGGACCTCAGCCGCGACCGGGCGTTCGAGCCGATCGGCATCTCGTGCCGGATTTGTGAGCGCACCGACTGCCACCAACGCTCGGTGCCGCCGCTGGAAAAGAAAATGACGATCAACCCCGAGCGCCGCGGCATCCTGCCCTACACGCTGGAATAGCGCTCAGCCTTCCTGCAGGCGCAGCGCGCGCTTGGTGGCAAACACCTCTTGCCGCTCGACCCACTGATATTTCGTGTCCTCGACAACCGGTCCCCAGTAAAGCTCTCCGCCAAAGCGCCACGGGTCGAGCACGATGCCCTCTTTCATCGTGCCGCCCTTCTGGCTGACGATGACCGAGCTGTGCTCGATACGGAACGCCTTCATGGCGTTGGCGATGCCACGGTGCAGATCGAGCGTCTGGAAGTCCTCCTCCTCGAGCCGAGCCTGCAGATCGTCGGCCCACTGGTAGCACAGGCCGCGCGGACGCGTGCCGTTGTTGACCTTGATGTTGTGGATATAGGCCGGGTCGGTGACGTTCCACGCCACCGCCAACTCGCGTGGGTAGTCGATAGAGATACGCGCCATGCGCTGCGCTTCTTCGGGATCGACGCTCGGGCCAAGCTCCGTGATCGCCTGAGCCAGTGCGGCATATTCCGATGCCGGCGGCGCGGGCACATGCGGGTCACGGGTGCCCGCGCAGGCCGAGAGAAGCGTGGCGGCCAGCAGCAGCGGCAGCAGATGGAGACGGGAAAGGAACTGGGGCACGGCTCGAGAGGTATTGTTTCTGGGAAATGGAACTGAGACTGACCTAGCGCGCGGGAGGAGATCTGTCGAGCATGGAGCGCGCCAAAGCGCCAGCCCGCCCCTTGCAAGTAAGCCCCGCACTTCGGAGGTGTGTCCTTTTCGAGCACGCACCTTCGGCGCCACGGGCAGGTGCTCGCCCGACAGCTTCGCCTTGATTCCACGCGACCAGCCGCTGCACACCCTCGCTGCGCCTTGCGGGGCGATGCGCAGGGCGGTAAAGGCAACGAGACTTTGACGGACATTCATGGACAGGGGGAACCCATGTCGATCGACATTCAGACGGCGGCACGTGTCGCCAAGCTGGCACGCATCCGCGTGGAAGACGACGCGCTTCCGGCGCTGGCACAGGAATTCAGCAATATCCTCGAGTTCATCGAGCAGCTGAACGAGGTGGACGTGGAGGGGGTCGAGCCGATGGTCTCGGTGACTCCGATGCGCCTCAAGCGCCGCGCCGACGGCGTGACCGATGGCAATATGCAGGACAAGGTCCTGGCGAACGCCCCCGATGCCCGCGAAGGGTTCTTTGCTGTGCCGAAGGTGGTGGAATGACCGATCTGAACAAGCTCAAGCTGGCGGAAGCGCGCGACGCGCTGCGCAAGGGCGACGTGACCTCGGTTGAACTGACCGAAGCCTGCCTTAAGGTGATCGAAGGCGCCGACGCGCTTGGCGCCTTCGTGCACAAGACCCCCGAGATCGCGCTGGAGCAGGCCAAGGCCGCCGACGCCCGCATCAAGGCGGGTGACGCGCCCGCCATGTGCGGCCTGCCGATCGGCGTGAAGGATCTCTTCTGCACCAAGGGCGTGCCGTCGCAGGCGGCCTCGTCGATCCTTGAAGGGTTTACCCCCGAGTATGAATCGACCGTCACCAGCCAGTTGTTCGACGCCGGCGCAGTCATGCTGGGCAAGCTGAACATGGACGAGTTCGCCATGGGCAGCTCGAACGAAAACACCTGCTATGGTGCCGCGGTGAACCCGTGGAAGCGGACCGGCGATGACACGCAGCTGACGCCCGGCGGTTCGTCGGGCGGCTCGGCCTCGGCGGTTGCCGCCGACCTTTGCCTTGCGGCCACCGGCACCGACACCGGCGGCTCGATCCGTCAGCCCGCGGCCTTCACCGGCATCACTGGCATCAAGCCGACCTATGGGCGCTGCTCGCGCTGGGGCATCGTCGCCTACGCCAGCTCGCTCGATCAGGCCGGCCCGATGACCAAGGACGTGCGCGACGCGGCGATCATGCTGCAGGCGATGTGCGGCCACGATCCCAAGGATTCGACCTCGGCCGACCTTCCCGTGCCCGATTTCGAGGCCATGCTGACCGGCGACATCCGCGGCAAGACCATCGGCATTCCCAAAGAATACCGCGTCGACGGCATGCCCGAGGAGATCTCAAAGCTTTGGGACGAGGGCGCGAAGATGCTCGAGGATGCGGGCGCGAAGGTCGTCGAGATCTCGCTGCCGCACACCAAATACGCGCTGCCGGCCTACTATGTGATCGCCCCGGCCGAAGCCTCGTCGAACCTCGCCCGCTATGATGGGGTGCGCTATGGCCACCGCGCCAAGCTCAGCCAGGGCGAAGGCATCAACGACATGTACGAGAAGACCCGCGCCGAGGGCTTCGGCCTTGAGGTGCAGCGCCGCATCATGGTCGGCACCTACGTGCTGTCGGCGGGCTTCTACGACGCCTACTACAACCGCGCTCGCAAGGTTCGCACCCTGATCAAGAAGGACTTCGAAGACGTCTTCGCCGCCGGGGTCGACGCGATCCTCGCGCCAGCGACGCCGTCCTCTGCCTTCGGTATCGGAGAAATGAAGACCGCAGACCCGGTGCAGATGTATCTCAACGATGTGTTCACCGTTACACTGAACCTTGCCGGGCTTCCGGGCGTTTCGGTGCCGACGGGACTTGATTCGAAGGGGCTGCCGCTGGGGCTGCAGCTGATCGGACGCCCGTGGGAAGAGGGTGACCTGCTGAACACCGCCTATGCGCTGGAGCAGGCCGCCGGGTTCGCGTCGAAGCCCGCCCAGTGGTGGTAACGACGCCGGAATAAAGGACGAGGGCAGAGTGATGACTCGCATTTTCTTCGGTGGCGCGGCTCTGCTCGCGCTGACCGCCTGCACCACCCCGATCCCCGACAGCGGCTCGGGTGTCGGGTTCGACGACTACGGCAGTTATCAGGCGGAACGCGCGCAGCGCGATGCGGCGCTCGAAGGCAGCGCGCCGGTAGAGTCTTCGACTCTGCCGCCAGCCGGCCGCGACAGCAGCGATCCGGCCGTGGCCGCGGCCACTTCGGTGCTCGACGGCCCCGCCGGGACCGAGAACGCGCCGCTGCCCACCGCGGCCGCAACCCCGGCACCGCAGTCGGTGACCGATTCTGCCGGCCTTTCGGAAGAAAACAGTTTTGACGCGGTGTCCGCCGAGCGCTCGATCGAAGATGACGCGACGCTGATCCAGCAGAACCGTGCGCAATACGAGGTTGTCGCCCCGACCGACCTGCCGCCGCGCCCGGATTCGGACGCGCCGAACATCGTCGCCTACGCGCTACAGACCACCAACCCCGTGGGCACGCCGCTCTACAGCCGCTCGAGCTTCTCGTCCGAGGCCAAAGCGCAGCGCAACTGCGCCAGATACGAGACCACGGACCGCGCGCAGGAAGCGTTCCTTGCCGACGGCGGCCCCGAGCGGGATCGCAATGGCATCGACCCCGATGGCGACGGTTTTGCCTGCAGTTGGGATCCCGCGCCGTTCCGGGCCGTCCGCGGCTACTGACCGGCAGGTGCAGCCGATCTGGCACCCCTCCGACAATTTCGGGCCGCGCCGACTTGGGGCGCGGCCCGACATCGTAGTGCTGCACTACACCGCGATGAAAAGCGCCGAAGCGGCGCGCGATTGGCTGTGCAATGCCGAAGCGGGCGTGTCGGCGCACTACGTGCTGGGCTATGACGGCACCTGCTGGCAACTGGTGACCGAAGAGATGCGCGCATGGCACGCCGGTCTGGGCGCATGGGGCTCGGTCGCAGAGGTCAACTCCCGCTCGATCGGCATCGAGATCGCCAACACCGGCGACGAACCCTTCCCCGAGCCGCAAATGACTGCGCTGGAGGTGCTGCTCTCTGGCATACTCGAGCGCTGGCACATCCCGCCGCAAAGGGTGATTGGCCATGCCTGCATGGCGCCGGGACGCAAGATCGACCCCGGCCCGCTGTTTGACTGGGCGCGTCTGGTAGACAAGGGGCTGGCCGTCAGTGCCCCGCCGACCACGCCGGGGGACGCGCCAGACCAGTTCCGCCGCGATGCGCATCGCTTCGGCTATCGCACCGAGCCGGAACAGCTCGATGCCCTGCTGAAATCCTTCCGGGACCGCTTTCGCCCCGGAGCGACGGGCCCGCTAGACGAGGACGATCGCGCCCTGATGGCCGGGCTCGCTGCCCGCTGGCCAGCCGCCTGAGCGCCGCCGCCACCTTTGGAAAAAGCCGAGGAGCCGCCCCTGCGGCGGACTGGGAGCCGGCGCGCGGCAGGGGCGGGTGCGCCGTCGGGCCTTGAAGCCGTGGGCGCCGTGCCGAACGGACCGCGCGCCATTGCGCTGACCGGGCCAGAACCGGGATGCCGGGAACCGCGGCACTCGGTTAGCGACGAAACGACACAGACCCAGTGTAGCCGCTGGCGCGCGCTGCCACAGGTCAGGAATTCCACACCTCATAGCGCCCGCCAAGACGGCCTCGCGCCGAAGTGAGGCGCGCAGGGGGGTGCGACAATTAATTTTGATCTGGATCAAAGGAGATGATTGCCCGAGACTTGGTCGCATCCTAAAAGGAAGGTCAGACTAAGGGCGTGGAGGAGTTTAGTGCGCGCCCTTGCGAGGGACGTACGTATACAGGAGGCACGCAATGGCAGATGCAGCCATTCACGGCCACGAGCACGAGGACGACCGCGGGTTCTTTACCCGTTGGTTCATGTCGACGAACCACAAGGATATCGGGATTCTCTACCTGATTACCGCTGCGTTCGTTGGCCTGATCTCCGTGGCCTTCACCGTTTACATGCGCTTGGAGCTGATGAGCCCCGGCGTGCAGTACATGTGCATGGAAGGTGCGCGCCTGTTCCCGACATCAGTCGAGAACTGTACGCCCAACGGGCACCTGTGGAACGTGATGATCACCGGCCACGGCATCTTGATGATGTTCTTCGTGGTGATTCCCGCACTGTTCGGCGGCTTCGGCAACTACTTCATGCCACTGCAGATCGGCGCGCCGGACATGGCCTTCCCGCGGATGAACAACCTCAGCTACTGGCTCTATGTCGCCGGCTCGACGCTGGCGGTCTGCTCGGTCTTCGCGCCGGGCGGCAATGGTCAGCTTGGCTCGGGCATCGGCTGGGTGCTTTATCCACCGCTGTCGACCAACGAAGCGGGCATGTCGACCGACCTCGCGATCTTCGCGGTGCACGTCTCGGGGGCGTCGTCGATCCTCGGCGCGATCAACATGATCACCACCTTCCTGAACATGCGCGCCCCGGGCATGACGCTCTTCAAGGTGCCGCTGTTCTCGTGGTCGATCTTCGTCACCTCGTGGCTGATTCTGCTGTCGCTGCCCGTTCTGGCCGGCGCGATCACCATGCTGCTGACCGACCGCAACTTCGGCACGACCTTCTTTGATCCCGCCGGCGGCGGCGATCCGGTGCTCTACCAGCACATCCTGTGGTTCTTCGGCCACCCGGAAGTGTACATCGTGATCCTGCCCGGCTTCGGCATCATCAGCCATGTGATCGCGACCTTCTCGCGCAAGCCGGTGTTCGGCTATCTGCCGATGGTCTGGGCGATCATCGCGATCGGCGCGCTCGGCTTCGTCGTCTGGGCGCACCACATGTACACCGTGGGCATGTCGCTGACCCAGCAGAGCTACTTCATGCTGGCCACGATGGTCATCGCGGTGCCGACGGGCGTGAAAGTGTTCAGTTGGATCGCCACGATGTGGGGCGGCTCGATCGAGTTCAAGACGCCGATGCTCTGGGCGATCGGCTTCCTGATCCTCTTCACCGTCGGCGGCGTGACCGGCGTGGTGCTGAGCCAGGCTGGCGTCGACCGCGCCTACCACGACACCTACTATGTGGTCGCGCACTTCCACTACGTGATGTCGCTGGGCGCCGTGTTCGCGATCTTCGCGGGGATCTACTTCTACTTCCCCAAGATGACCGGCAAGATGTACCCTGAGTGGGCGGGCAAGCTGCACTTCTACGTCATGTTCGTTGGCGCGAACCTGACCTTCTTCCCGCAGCACTTCCTTGGCCGTCAGGGCATGCCGCGCCGCTACATCGACTACCCCGAGGCGTTTGCCCTTTGGAACCACGTGTCGAGCTGGGGTGCGATCATCTCCTTCGCCTCGTTCCTGTTCTTCTTCTGGATCATGTGGCACTCGCTGCGCAAAGGCGCCGTCTGCACCCAGAACAACCCGTGGAACGAATACGCCGACACGCTGGAGTGGACCTTGCCGTCGCCGCCGCCCGAGCACACGTTCGAGCAGCTGCCGAAGCGCGAGGACTGGGACAAGCATCCCGCCCACTGAGCGGCTGACGCCCTGAGAGAGTGATACTCTGAAAGATTGACAAGCGCCGGCCCCGGGGGAACCCTCGGGGCCGGTTCTCTTTTGCGGGGCCGCGAGATGAAGGATGCCGCCATGCCCCTGTCCGGCTCTCTGTCAGGCCCCCTGCCCGACCGCTACGCCGTCATTGCCGACATCCACGGCAATTCCGATGCCCTGAGCGCGGTTCTGAGCCACATCGATGCCATGGGCATCGAGACGGTGCTCAATCTGGGCGACGTTTTCAGCGGCCCGCTGGCAGCCGGCGAGACTTGGGAGATCCTGCGCGATCGCCCGATGCCCACCGTCCGCGGCAATCACGACCGCTACCTGATCAGCCAAAGCCCCGCAGACATGGGCGCGTCGGACCGTGCGGCCTATGACGAGTTGCCGCCTGATGCGCTGGACTGGCTGCGGAGCCTGCCACAGACCTTGCACCTCGACGACATTCTGCTGTGCCACGCCACTCCGTCTGTGGATGACAGGTACTGGCTGCACGATGTCGACGCCCAGGGCACCGTGCGCCCGGCAGGGGCAGCTCGGGTGGCAGAGCATCTGAACGGCGTGGCGCAAAGCCTTCTGCTCTGCGCCCACACCCATCTGCCCCGCACTGTCAGCTGGCAACGGCAGATGATCGTGAACCCCGGCAGTGTCGGCTGCCCAGCCTATACCGACAGCCATCCGGTGCCGCATGTGGTGGAGACCGGCACGCCCCACGCCTGCTTCGCGGTGCTAGCGCGCAGCGGCGGCACGTGGCGGGCAAGCCAGCATAATGTGCCCTACGACCCGGCCCGCATGGCGGCGCTGGCCCGCGCGCGCGGTCGCAGCGAATGGGCCGAGGCACTGGCCACCGGCTGGATCGCGCGGTAGGCGGCAAATCCCTTTCGAAAGGCGGCGGCGCGGTGATACATTCCAGCCATGCCATACACTTGGACGATCGAAACCGGAGAGGACGGCGCGGAGGAAGCAGAGCTGCGGCTCTGGCCGCATCAGTCGCTGTCGGCCAAGGGCTTTGTCACATTCATCGGCATCTTCTTCTTCATGGCACTGATCCCCTTCTACGGTCTGCTCGGCACCTTCCTGCTTTGGGGGTTGCTGCCCTTCATGCTCGCGGCGCTCTGGGGCATCTGGTACGCCTTGCGCCGCAACGAGAGGGATCGGCGGATCCTCGAAGTGCTGACACTCTCGAAGGGCAACACCCACCTGACGCGCCAGAACCCACGCGGGCCGGCGCAGGATTGGCACAGCAACACCTATTGGGTCAGCGCACAGATGCACGAGACCGGCGGGCCGGTGCCCTATTACGTGACCCTCAAGGGCGCGGGGCGTGAGGTTGAGATCGGCGCCTTTCTGAGCGAAGAGGAGCGAAAGGCGCTCTTTCTCGAGCTCTCCGACCGGCTGCGGCTCTTGGCGCGGCCCTGACCGCGCGAAAGGTACTCATGGCCCAGGTCCCTGCCACCCCGAAGTTGAAGCGCCGCGCGCTGCGCCTTGCGGCGGCGCTGTCGCCGGCGCTGGCGGCGCGCCTGTCACCCGTGGCCTCTGAGCAGGCCGGGCTGGCGCTGCGCACCGCACTGCGCGGGCGCGCCGCTGCACGCGCCGAAGAGGTGATCTTTCTGATCCCACTGGTCGGCCCTGCGCATGTCGGCGATTGGCAGGCGGTCGCGGCGCGGCTGGCGCAAACGCTGGAGAGCTTCCGGCGCCAAAGCGGCCCATGGCGCGCGGTGATCTGCTGCCAAGAGCGTCCGCCCCTGCCCGAAGACGATCGCATCAGTTGGCTGCCCTTCGACGACCCCACGCCGGGCAACGACAAATGGCGCAAGCTCGCCGCGCTCTGCGATCATCTCGATACGCTCGGCACAAGCCCGGCGTATGTCATGAGTTTCGACGCCGACGATCTGCTGCGCGACGGCGTGGTGGCCGAGATGCTGGCACAGCAGGCACCGGGGTATCTGGTGCAAGAGGGGTACGTGATGGACCACGCCACCGGCGATGTGGCACTGGCCGGGCCGCCAACGGCGGCGCAGCCGCTGCGCAAACCGTTCTGGAAGTTGTGCGGATCGTGCATGGCGCTGCATCACGACCCCTCCGTGCCGCAGAGTTCCGCCTTCCTGCGCGCGATGACGCAGCACGAGCATCGCATGTTCCCCTATCTTGCCGCACTGGCCGGGCAGGCTCCGCAGCCGCTCGGGCGGCCCTCGGTGCTCTACGTGCTCAATCACGGGGAAAACTTCGGCGCGCGCCGTGGCCGCGTCGGGTTCAAGACCCGTTTCGTCCAGCGCTTTCGGATCACCGACCCGGAGGAACTGGCAAAGGTGGCGGAAGAGTTTCCCGCCCCCTGACATGTTCCGCGCGCCTCTACTGAACGAGCGGCGCGACCTCCTTCAAAGGTATCTGCCTCAGCCCGCTGCGGCGAGCCGGTCTTTGACCATCGGACCGACGGCGCCGAAATCCATGCGGCCCTGATAACGCGTCTTGAGCACGCCCATCACCCGGCCCATGTCGCGGATCGAGCTTGCGCCGACCTCGGAGACCGCCGCCGACACCGCCTGCGTCACCTCGTCCTCGGACATCGGCTTGGGCAGAAACTCTTCGATCACCGGGATTTCGGCCAGTTCCGACTCCGCGAGGTCCAAACGCCCGCCCTCTTCGTAGGTGCGCGCACTCTCGCGGCGCTGCTTGACCATCTTGGCGAGGATCGACAGCAGCTCGGCATCCTCGACCCCATCCTCGTTGCCTTCGGCACGGGCGGCAATGTCACGGTCTTTCACCGCGGCAGAGATCAGCCGCAGCGTCGAGAGGCGCTCGCTGTCCTTGTCTTTCATCGCCTGCTTGGTCGCAGCCTTGATGCGTTCACGCAATTCCATAGGAACGGATATCCCCTGACGTTTCCAAACCCTGACACTACAGAATGCCATTCGCACGTGCAATCCCGCCCTATACCAATGCAACTTATTGATTTTGCTTGATTTCTGAGAAAAAATCAGCGCTTGACGCTTGCCGCGGCTTCCCTTAGGCATGGCGCGATTTGCTTCCCGCCCGCATCGTTATAGGAGTCGTGCCATGTCGCTCGCTACCCCCCAGAAGCCTACCGCATGCCTCGCGCTCGCCGATGGGACGCTGTTTTACGGACAGGGGTTCGGCGCCACCGGACAGGCGCAGGCCGAGCTTTGCTTCAACACGTCCATGTCCGGCTATCAGGAGATCATGACTGATCCCTCCTACGCCGGCCAGATCGTCACCTTCACCTTCCCGCACATCGGCAACGTCGGCGTGAACCCCGAAGATGACGAAACCAACGATCCCGTCGCCGCGGGCATGGTGGTGAAATGGATGCCGACGCAGTCGTCCAACTACCGCGCCGTGCAGGAACTTTCGGATTGGCTGGCCGCGCGTGGCCGCATCGCCATCGGCGGCATCGACACCCGCCGCCTGACCCGGGCGATCCGCCAGCAGGGCGCGCCGCACGTGGCGCTGGCCCACAACCCCGAAGGTGAGTTCGACGTTGAAGCGCTGGTCGCCTCGGCCCGTGCCTTCCCCGGCCTGACCGGCCTCGATCTCGCCAAGGACGTGACCTGCGCGCAAAGCTACCGCTGGGACGAAATGCGGTGGGCGTGGCCCGAGGGCTACCAGCCGCAGACCAACCCGCGTAAGAAAGTGGTCGCCATCGACTACGGCGCAAAGCGCAACATCCTGCGCTGCCTCGCCTCGGCGGGCTGCGAAGTGACCGTGCTGCCCGCCAGCGCCACCAAGGAAGAGGTGCTGGCCCACAACCCCGACGGCGTGTTCCTGTCGAACGGCCCCGGCGACCCCGCGGCCACCGGCGCTTATGCGGTGCCGATGATCAAGGGCATCCTCGATGAGACGGATCTGCCGATCTTCGGCATTTGCCTCGGCCACCAGATGCTGGCGCTGGCGCTTGGCGGCAAGACCATCAAGATGAACCACGGCCACCACGGTGCCAACCACCCGGTGAAGGAGATCGATACCGGCAAGGTCGAGATCACGTCGATGAACCACGGCTTCGCGGTAGACGGTCAGACGCTGCCGGCGGGCGTGGTCGAGAGCCACGTGAGCCTGTTCGACGGATCGAACTGCGGCATTCGCATGACCGACCGTCCGGTGTTCTCGGTGCAGCACCACCCCGAGGCCAGCCCGGGCCCGCAGGACAGCTTCTATCTGTTCGAACGGTTCGTGAACAGCATGTGATCGTCTGGGGAACATCGCGAATACTGTTTCCCCAAGCGTCACAATTTAACGCTGAGTTTACCGAGATGCCCTGACCCTTCCCATGCCGGGAAGGTCAGGAGCATACCATGTCTAAGCCGCCTCCGACGTCCGAAAATACGCACCGCAGCGCCACGCCGCGCGACCGTGCCCGCCCGCTCTGCGCGGCTCTTCTCGAAGACGGCGCGCTTGACGCGCCACAGGCGCTGGCAGCGCTCGCCCGTGCCAGACACAGCGGCACCGACCTATCCCGACAGTTGATCAGCGAAGGGCAGGTGCCGCCCGAACGGATTCGCGATACGCTTGCCCGCTGCCATGGCGCCGCAGCGCTTTCGCGCGCAGCAACGCCGCCCGCGCCAGAACTTGCCGGGCTTCTGCCTCCGCATCTGTGCCTGCGCCACGGCGCGCTGCCGTGGCTCTGGCGCGGCGACAGGCTGGTTGTCGGGGTCACCCGCCCCGAAAGCCTTGACCGCCTGCGACCCATGCTGGCCGGGCGCTGCGCCGAGATCGAAACCGCCTTCGTCACCGAGCGCGACATCTTCGAAGAGATCGCCGCACGCTATGGCGCCGCCTTTGCCGAGGCGGCCGAGACGACGCTGCCCGCCTCGCTCAGTTGTCGCGATCTCAATCGGCTTTCGCCTGCGCGCCTTGCGCTTCTCGCCACCGCTGCACTGGCCGGGCTTGGGTTTCTGCTGCTCGCGCCGCAGGCCTTCTTCCTTGGCGCACTGGGACTTGCTTCGGCCACGCTGTTGCTTGGCTTACTGGCCAAGGTTGCAGCACTCTTTGCCGGGCTGCCACCCCCGCCCGACCGCCCGCGCGGCACCGGCGGCCCGACGCCACCGGTTAGCCTGCTGGTGCCGTTGCACCGCGAGGAAGATATCGCCCACAAACTGATCGAGCGGCTCGACCGCCTCGACTACCCGCGCGCCCAGCTTGAAGCGCTGCTGGTGCTCGAGGCCGAAGACATGCAGACCCGAAAAGCGCTGCAGGGTGCTCGCCTGCCGCCTTGGATGCGGGTGATCGAAGTGCCCGGTGGCAGCATCACCACCAAGCCCCGCGCCCTGAACTATGCGCTCAACTTCGCGCGCGGCACTCTGATTGGCATCTATGATGCCGAGGACAGCCCCGCGCCCGGGCAGTTGCGGATGATGGCGGCACATTTCGGACGAGCACCGCCCGGGCTGGGATGTGTGCAGGGCATCCTCGATTTCTACAACCCGCAGGCAAACTGGATGTCCCGCTGTTTTGCCATCGAGTACGCCGCGTGGTTCCGCGTACTTCTGCCCGGCTTCGCCCGGCTTGGCTTTGCAATCCCGCTCGGCGGGACAACCGTGTTCTTCCGCCGCGAGGCGCTGGAGCGGGTTGGCGGCTGGGACGCGCATAATGTCACCGAAGACGCCGATCTTGGCATCCGACTGGCGCGGTTCGGCTATCGCACAGACCTGCTGCCGCTGGTCACCCGCGAAGAGGCAACCTGTCATGTCTGGCCTTGGATCCGGCAGCGATCGCGCTGGCTGAAGGGCTATATCGTCACCTGGCTGGTGCACATGCGCCACCCCCGCCGCACCGTGCAGCAACTGGGCGCGTGGCGGATGCTGGGGCTGCAATTGGTCCTGCTTACCGGGATCGTGCAGTTCGCCCTTGCACCGCTGTTCTGGTCGTTCTGGCCGATCCTGCTCGGCTGGCCGCACCCGCTGGCCGGGCCGGACAACGTTGTTCTGCTCGACGCCGTCGTCAGGCTGCTGCTGCTGGGCGAAGGTGTGACCTTGCTTCTGGGGCTGGCGGGCGTGGCGCGCAGCCCGCATCCGGGCCTCATGCCTTGGGTGCCGACGCTGTTTCTGTATTTCCCGCTCGGCACCATCGCCATCTACAAGGCACTGTGGGAACTCGTTTCGCGCCCGTTCTTTTGGGACAAGACAACCCATGGCAGATCAGACCCGGACCATCCCGAGGCGGATCTGCCAGAAGACCCGGGCTGAGCGCGCTACGCTGTCTTTCGGCTGTCGAGCTTCAGGCGCGTGACAAATGCCGCAGAGATATGCTCGCGCAGCGCTTGGTCAGCCGCGTCTTCGTCGCGCCGGGCGATGGCGTCGACGATCGCCGCGTGCTCTGCCAGCGCGTCGGTCCCCCGCCCCTCGGCGGCCAGCGAGGTCGTCGCCATCAGCGCCATGGAACGGTGCACGAGGTCAAGCTGCTGCACCAGATAGCGGTTGTGCGAGGCCAGCTGGATCATCCGGTGGAAGCGCCGGTTGGCCCGCGCCAGCGCCGCCGGATCATCGAGCAGCGCGCGATCGTCTTCGATCATATCGCGCAGCACCTTCACTTCTTCTTCGGTGGCGTGACGCGCCGCCAGACGCGCCGCCAGCCCCTCAAGCTCGGTGCGCACCACGTAAAGCTCGGCCATCTGGTTGTGATCAAGCGATGCGACGATCAGCGACCGCCCGTCGCGCGCCAGCAGCGATTGCGTCTCGAGCCGCTGCAGCGCCTCTCGGATCGGCGTGCGCGACACGCCGAATCGTTCGGCAAGCTCGCTCTCCACCAGCCGGTCGCCGGGGCGATAGACACCCTGATCGATCGCCTCGAGGATCAGCGTATAGGCGTCCTTGTTCGGCGTCCGGATCTGGCTCATGTGCGGGGGTCCTTCATAACTGATGCAACAAGATAGCGGCAGCAGGCCCTTAGGATCAACGCCCCCCTTTGTCGCGTCCGCGGTTGCGGCATCCGCGCCGCAGTGCAAATGGCCCGCCGCCCATTGCCGCCCGCTGGCCCGCGGCGTAGGTTGCGCGCCATGGTAAAGCAGCATTTCTCCCACGTCCGCCACTGGGTCTTCGACCTCGACAACACGCTCTATTCGCCGGCAGTGCGGCTGTTCGATCAGATCGAGCGCAGGATGAACGACGTGGTCATGCGCGTCACCGGCCTTGGTCATGCCGAAGCCAACGACCTGCGCAAACGCTACTGGATGGACCATGGCACCACGCTGGCCGGTCTGATGGCCAATCACGAACTGGACCCCGACGCCTATCTGACCGAGGTGCACGACATCTCGTTCGACGCGCTCACCCCGGACCCACATCTGGCCGATCTGATTTCCGGCTTGCCCGGGCGCAAAATCGTCTACACCAACGGCAGCGCGCCCTATGCGGCGCGGGTGCTGGAGGCGCGCGGGCTCGATGCTGCGTTTGACGCGATCTATGGCGTCGAGAACGCGAACTACCGGCCCAAACCCGAGCCGCAGGCCTTCGAGACGGTGTTCGCGCTGGATGGTACGGACACCGCCACCGCCGCCATGTTCGAAGACGATCCGCGTAATCTTGCCGCACCCCACGCCATGGGCATGCGCACGGTCCACGTCGCCCCTGAGCGTGCAAAAGGCGAGCATATCCATCACCATACCGATGATCTGACGGCCTTTCTCGCCCGGCTCGGCTGAGGCCGCGGCGGGACCATCAGCGCCGCGGTGCCCGCGTGCGACAATTTTTGCACTGGGAGCGCTTCGGCCCGATCCCTATCTGCTGCTCAGCCCAAGCAGGAGATACCGATGACCGCGACCGACCTCACCTCGACCACCCACGCCGACCACGCCCCCGCCAAGCGCGAAACCCGCGGCGAGACCGTGCTGTTCCTCGTGGCCGCGCTGCTGCTGGTGATCGGCGCGATCAACACCGTTGCCTTCGGCCCCGTCGGTCTGGCGATGACCGCGCTGGCCATGGTGCCGGTGTGCTATTTCATGATCCTGTGGATCACCGTCGGCAAGTAAGCCGCATGGTCATACCCGCCCGCCTGCCCTAGATAGAGGCACAAAGGAGAGCGGTCATGGACTACGACATTCTCATCTCGGGCGGCGGTATCGCCGGGCTTACCGCAGCCGCCGCCTTCGGAAACGCCGGGTTTTCCGTGCTCTGCGTCGATCCGGCGCCGCCGGTGACCGAGCGCGCGGCGCAGGGCGCCGATCTGCGCAGCACCGCCTTTTTGCAGCCCGCACAGGCATTTCTGGCCGAAGCAGGCCTTTGGGACCGGCTCGCTCCGCATGCCATGCCGCTACAGGTGATGCGCATCGTCGATGCGGGCGGCGAACTGCCCGAGCCGCGCATCGTCAAAGACTTCGACAGCGCCGAGATCTCCGAACTGCCGTTCGGCTGGAACCTCCCCAACTGGCTGCTGCGGCGCGAGATCTCTGCCCATCTGCACGAGATGGACACGGTGACCTTCCTGCCCGGCACCGCCACCAGCGCGCTCTTCACCCGCGAGGCCGAGGCCCGCGTCACGCTCAGCGACGGTCGCCGCGTCCGCACTCGGTTGGTGATCGCCGCCGACGGGCGCAATTCGCCGATGCGGCAGGCGGCGGGGATCGGCGTGAAGACCACGCGCTTCGGGCAAAAGGCGCTGGCCTTCGCCACCACACATCCGATCCCCCATGGCAACGTCTCCACCGAGATCCACCGCACCGGTGGGCCGTTCACCCTCGTCCCGCTGCCCGATTTCGAAGGCCAGCCGTCATCGGCGGTGGTGTGGATGGAGGAAGGGCCGAAGGCCGAGGCCTTGATGGCGCTGGACGAGGCCGAATTCGAAACGGCCATGTCCGAGCGCTCTTGCCACCATTTCGGGCCGCTGAAGCTGGCCTCGCGCCGCAGCATCTGGCCGATTATCGCGCAGCACGCCGAGAGCCTCACCGGCCAGCGTCTGGCGCTGGTGGCCGAGGCGGCGCATGTGGTGCCGCCGATTGGTGCGCAGGGGCTGAACATGTCACTGGCCGATATGGCGGTGCTGCACGATCTGGCCGTGGCGTGGCCCGACACGCTTGGCGAGGCGGCGATGCTGGATGCCTATGCCCGCAAGCGCATGCCCGACATCCGGGCACGTGTGGCGGGGATCACCGCGCTCAACCGCACCTCGATGCTGTCGGCACCGCTGCTGCGAGATGCAAGGGCGACGGCGCTCGACGCGCTCTACGGGGTGAAATCGGTGCGTAAGACGCTGATGCAAATGGGACTTGGCGCAAAGGGATAACCCGCAAGCGGCAGACCTTGCAGCCGGGCGTGCGCGCCCGGCGCCTTACTTCCCGGCCACCGGCAGCAACGTGCTGCCCATCAGTTCCTCGCTGAACGGCACCGGATGCGGATCGCGGCCCAGCCGGGCGCGATAGACCGGCAGGCTTTCCGACACGCGCATCACGTAGTTGCGGGTCTCGGCGAAGGGGATCATTTCGATCCAGTCGATCATGTCGATCTCGCCGTTCAGCGGATTGCCGAAAATCCGCATCCAGCTCAGCGGCCGCGACGGCCCGGCGTTATAGCCCGCCGACATCATCACCACATTGCCGTCGAACTGCTCTGAGAGGCTCTGCAGATAGCGCGCGCCAAGCCGGGCGTTGTAGGCGGGATCATCCAGCAGACCGTCGAAACTATAGGCCACGTCGAGCCAACCGGCGACCTCCTTGGCGGTGCCCGGCATCAGCTGCATCAGGCCGCGCGCACCGGCGCCTGAAACCACCCTTGGGTCAAACTCCGACTCGCGGCGCGCGATGGAGAGCACCATTTCGCGCGGGACCGGGAAGCTTGGCGTCAGCAGATCGGGGTGCAGCGCATAATAGGGGCCGGGAATTTCGATACCGTATTGCGCGGCGCGTTTGCCAACCATGACCTCCACATGCGGGCGCTGCATCTCGGCCAGCATCTGGCCAAGCTGGCCGATCTCCTGCCGCTCCAGCCCTTCGGCGAGATGCGTCAGAAACCGCTCGCCAAGCGACGTCTCGCCCGAGGCCAGCAGCAGCACCGCGGCGTTGTAGACGCTGCTTTCGGTGAAATCCGCCTCGCGCCAGTCGGGGAACTCTTCGGTGCCCGCGAGCTTGGGATCGGCCGGAAGCCCGGCCCGCTCGGCCGCCAGCAGCCCGTAGAAAGAGGTCTGATAGCGCGCGCCCTGCGCATAGGCCTGCTGCGCGCCCTCGGCGTCGTCCAAGGCCTCCAGCGCGCGGCCCATCCAATAGCCCGCGCGGCCCTTCGAGATCGGCGAGGTCACCGCGCCATCGTGATTGCGGAAGTGCTGCAGCGCGGTTTCCGGATCGTCAAGGAAGCGCAGCGCGATGAAGCCCGACAGCCATTCGAGCGCGGCGTATTGGCTGCCCTCGGTCAGCCCGTGTCGCGACGCAATGGCATACGCGGTTTCGGGATCGCCCCGCCGCATCTTCTCATGCGCCAGCACATCACGGCGTCCGGCCCAGGCCCAAGGCTCTCCGAGCGCCTCGGTGCTGCTCGAGCGTTCGAGCAGCAGCGAGATGGCATCCTCGTCGCGGTTCTTGCGCACCCGCCACAGGAAACGCTCGTAGGCGAGCCCCGGATCGTCGGCCAGCGCCGCCGGCACCGCCTCGATGCGGGCATCGACACCGGCCTGCAGCCCGCGCAGCGCCAGCCGCGCCTCGGCCAGCGCGCGCCAGCCGTCAGAGACCAGCGGCAGCAGTGCCCGGGCGTTGTCCTCCCAGCCCTGCCACAGCGCCATATCCAGCCGCGCCTCGTGGTGCGGTTTCAGCAGGTCGCTCCAGTCGCGCAGAAAGGTCTGCCGCTCTTCGGAGCTAAGTGGCAAGGTGCGCCACGCCAGCACCACATCGGCCTCGGCAGCGCCACGTTCGCCAGCGGCCATATGCGCCCGTGCCAGCGCCAGCGCGCCCGCCCCGGTCTGCGGCAGGTAGCCGGTGAAGAACTCGCGGATGGTCGGCAGATCGGCCTCTGAAATGGCGATCTCGCTCTTTTCGCGCAGGTAGGGCATGCCCGGCCAGTCGGGATTTCGGCGGATGAAATCCATCACCTGCGGCGCCTCTCCGCGGCTGGCGCGCAGGTAGTTCCACAAGATCACATCCAGCGCCGCCTGCCCGTCGCCGCGCGACTCGATCAGTGCAGACGCCCAGTTGCCCGAGCGCATGTCGGCCATGGCCTTGGCGAGAGGCCGGTCCTGTGACAGCGCGGGCGTGGCGAGAATGGCGAGAAGCAGCAGGAGGGCAGCACGAACGCGCGACATGAGCTTGCAATTTCCTTGCCGAAAAGGAATAGACACGCGGCGAAGCTTAGCGCGGGGATCAGGGCGTTCCAATTCACATTCCCTCCAGCCCGGCGCTTCGCGACAGCGAAACGAACACATCAACATTCAAGGAGCGTGTCATGTTCAAAGGTTCGATGCCAGCACTCGTCACGCCGTTTAAAGACGGCGTCATAGATTTTGACGCGCTCAAGAAACTTGTTGACTGGCATGTGGCAGAGGGCAGCACCGCGCTGGTCCCCGTGGGCACCACCGGCGAAAGCCCGACGCTCAGCTACGAAGAGCACGAGGCGGTGATCGAATGCGTGGTCAAGACCGCCGCCGGCCGCATCCCGGTGATCGCCGGTGCCGGGTCGAATTCCACCGCCGAGGCGGTGCATTTCACGCAGTTCGCCGAGAAGGTCGGCGCGCAGGCGGCGCTTGTGGTGACCCCCTATTACAACAAGCCGACACAGGCCGGGCTGTTCGCGCACTTCAAGGCGGTGCATGACGCCACGGACATTCCGATCATCATCTACAACATCCCGGGCCGCTCGGTCGTCGACATGAGCCCGGCGACCATGGGCGAGTTGGCAAAGCTGCCGCGGATCATCGGGGTCAAGGACGCCACCGGCGATCTGGCGCGGGTCAGCCAGCAGCGCATCACCTGCGGCACCGACTTCGTGCAAATCTCGGGCGAGGATGCCACCGCGCATGGGTTCAACGCCCAAGGCGGTGTCGGCGTCATCTCGGTGACCGCGAACGTGGCCCCCGCGCTCTGCGCGCAGGTGCAGGCGGCGACGCTGGCGGGTGACTATGCCAAGGCGCTGGAACTGCAGGACCGGCTGATGCCGCTGCATCAGGCGATCTTCGCAGAACCGGGTCTGTGCGGCGCGAAATACGCCATGAGCCGCCTTGGTCTGTGCGACGAGGAAATGCGCCTGCCGCTGCTGCCGGTGACCGAGCCGGTGCGCGAGCGCATCGATGCGGCGCTGCGGCACGCGGGGCTGATGACCTGATCCAAGTGCCGGGGCTCCGCGCCCCGGACATGCGCCGAGCGGGGGCTCTGCCCCCGGACCCCCGGGATATTTCAGTCTAGACGAAGGGGCGGGTCCGCACTGGGCCCGCCCCTTTTTTTGTTGGCATAGAGGTGTCGAGACGCGGTGGTTTAGCCCGCGTCGCCGTCCTCACCACCGTCTGCACCATCGTCTTCAACGCCCTCGGGCTGGCCGACCACCACGAAGCGGAGCGCCTCCGGCTGCAGCAACTCGCCCGCGACGCGCTTGATGTCTGCAAGCGTGACCGCCTCGATATTGTCGTTGCGAGTGGCGATATAGTCAGGCGTCAGACCATCCATCTGCATGCCCACGAGAATGCGCGCGATCGGCCCGTTGCCATCGAAGCGCAGCGGGTAGGCGCCGGTCAGATAGGTCTTGGCCTGCTCAAGCTCGGCTTCGGTCACACCGTTCTCGGCCATCTTTGCCCATTCGTCGCGGATCACCTCGATCGCCTCGCCGATCCGGTCGTTGGAGGAAGCGACGCGCCCGAGATAAAGCTCGGCGTGGTCCATCGGAACTAGGTAAGAGTAGACGCCGTAAGTGAGCCCGCGCTTCTCGCGCACCTCGCTCATCAGGCGCGCCTCGAACCCGCCGCCGCCGAGGATGGTGTTCATCACATAGGCGGCAAAGAAATCCGGGTCGTCGCGCTCCATACCCTTGTGACCGAAGAGCGCCACGGATTGCGGCGTGTCGAAGGGCACGACGGTGGTTCCCGCGCTGGTCTCGACATTGAAATCCTCGGGCATCGGCGCTCCGGTCTCGGGCAGATCGCCAAGCAGGTTGTCGATCAGCGCCGACAACTCGTCCGGGCTGATGTCGCCGGTGGCGGCGATATAGACCCGGTCCTTGGCCATGGCGCCCTGCCATGCGTCGACGATGTCGTCGCGGGTCAGCCCCTCGACGCTCTCCACCGTGCCCGATTGATCCGAGCCGTAGGGATGCGCGCCGAAGACGTCCTTGTCGAAGGTGGCGCTGGCGATGGAATCGGGGTCTTTCTCGTCGCTGCGGATGCCAGAAATGACCTGCTGGCGCACACGCTCGATCGCGCTCTCCGAAAAGCTCGGCTCGATCAGGCTCTGGCGCAGCAGTTCTGCCGCCTCTGCGCGGTTCTCGGTCAGGAAGCGCGCCGAGACCGACACCGAGTCCGGCCCCGAATCGTATCCAAAACTGGCGGCCAGCGCCTCGGACTCGGCGGCAAAGCCCTGCGCGTCATAAGCGCCCGCACCTTCTTCGAGCAGGCCGACCATCAGGTTGGTCGCCCCGCGCTTGCCCGGTGCGTCGAGCGAGGTGCCGCCCTTGAATCGGATCTCGAGCGAGGTGAAGGGGATAGACGGCTCCTCCACCAGCCACGCGTTGAAGCCCATAGGCGTCTCGATCTGCTGGATGTCCACCTCTGCCGCGGCGGGCAAGGCGAACATCAGCGTCGCGGCCGCGGCACAGAGCGGCGTCATCAGGGTGCGGGCAGTCATTGGGTCACCTCGGTCTGCGGCATGGAGGGCGGCACGGCGGTCTGATCGGCCTGCGAGGCACCGGCGGGGCTGCTCAGGTAGCCCGTGACCGACCGGCGCTTGTCCAGAACCTCGCGGGCGGCGGCGACAATCTCTTCGCTGGTGACCTCCTGCAGCAGTTCAGGCCATGCCTGCACATCCTCGACCGTCAGCCCGGAGGTCAGCGCATTGCCGTAGCGCTGCGCCACACTGGCGACATCGTCGCGCTCGTAGATCTCCGACGCGCGCATCTGGAACTTGATCCGCTCCAGTTGCTCGGAATCGCAGCCTTCCTCGATGAAGGCCGCCAGCGCCGCGTCCAGCGCCGCCTCTCCTTCTTCCAGAGTCACGCCGGGCGCCGGCACCAGCCCGAAGCCGAAACTGCCGTCATCATAGGATGTGCCGTCATAGAAAGCGCCCACGTAGATCGCCTTCTTCTGCTCGAACTGCAGCTTCTGGTTGAGTACCGAGGTCTGCCCGCCGCCAAGGATCTCGGCCAGCAAGGTCAGCGCGGCGGCTTGCCTCTGGTCGCCGGGATCGCGTTCGGGGGCGAGGTAGCGGCGCATCACATAGGGCTGGGCGACGCGCGGGTCTTCCATCTTGATGTGGCGCGGCGCGAGTTGCGGCGGCTCCTGCGGGCGAACGCGCTCATCGGCGAGATCGGCATTGGGCTCGAGCGTGCCATAGGTCTCTTCGGCCAGCGCGCGCACCTCGTCCGGAGTGGTGTCGCCAGCGACCACGAGGATCGCGTTATTGGGCGCGTAGAAGCGGTTATAAAAGGTCAGCGCGTCGTCATGGTCCAGCTCTTCCATCTCGCGGCGCCAGCCGATCACCGGCACGCCGTAGCGGTGGTTGAGATAGAGCGAGGCGCCCATTTGCTCGCGCAGCAGCGCACCGGGATCACTGTCGACGCGCATGCTGCGCTCTTCAAGGATCACGTCGCGCTCGGTGGCGATCTCTTCCTCGGTCAGTTGCAGGTCGACCATGCGGTCGGCCTCCATCTCCATCATCAGACCGAGCCGGTCGGCGGCCACGCGCTGGTGATAGGCGGTCTGGTCATAGGAGGTGAAAGCGTTGTCGGTGCCGCCGTTCTGCGCCACGACCTTCGAAAACTCGCCCGGCTCAAGCTCGTCGGTGCCCTTGAACATCAAGTGTTCGAGGAAATGCGCGATGCCCGAGGTCCCGGCGGTTTCGTCGGCAGACCCGGCCTTGTACCAGACCATGTGCACCACGACCGGCGCCCGGTGATCCTCGACCACCACGACCTGCATGCCATTGTCGAGCGAGAAGGTGGTGACCGGTGTCTTCTGCGGCGTCTCGGCGCGCAGAGGCATCGCGGAAAACACCATCGCGGCCAGCGCCGCGGTCCATGACTTCATGTCCAAGCCCCAATCTCCGCTAAAATGAAAACTGCCCTCAACACTAGGCGTCGAGAGCAGTCTTTCCAAGCTGGGCTTGCGCTATCGTGATGAGCTGCGGGGTCAGCCGTCGCCCGGCGGTGCGGTGGGCGTGCGGGCGCCCGCGCCCCGATAGGCGTTCAGCGCCGCGTAGGGATCGAGCAACTGATCGCGGTAGGCGCGGTTGTACTCGTCATCCTTGAAGAGCTTCCAGTTGAAGATCGAACGGTCCTTGCGGAACTGCGCATCCTCGACGGCCAGCTGCGCGCGAATATTGCCATCGCGCCCAAAGCGCGAGGCGCGGTTGACCAGCGCGGCATCGCGGCCCGGCACATCGCCCACCGCCAGCTGCGCCGGGTTGCCGCCAAGCGCGGCCACGGCGTCCTGACGCGGGGTCTGGTCGGTGCGGTTGGCGCTGCCCGGAGTCGGCGCCGGCAGTTCGGCAAAGCTCTGCGGCATCTGCAACGGCTTGTTCGGCACGATGGCGAACTCTTCGGGCGTGCCCTGGTTGTTGCGCATTTGGTGCAGCGTGCGATCACTCGTCGTGCAGGCGACGAGCCCGGTCACTCCGAGCATCAGCACGAGATGCGGCAGCTTCATGGCCATACTCCGGTTCTTGCCTCTCGGTCCGCTCTATACGATCCGGCGCGCCGCGTCACGGGGCCTTTTTCCGCTTGCCCGGCTGGGAATTGCCGGAAAACAGCACCAGGCCCAAGGCGCCCGCAAAGATCGCGATATCGGCGACGTTGAAGGCAAAAGGGTTGTCGATGCCGCAGCAGGACATGTTGAGAAAATCCGCCACCGCGCCGTAAAGCAGCCGGTCGACGACATTGCCAAGCGCGCCGCCGATCAGCATCCCGCCAGAGATCAGCCCCAGACGGCCCGGCGGATCGCGCCGCAGCCAGACCGCGACGAACAGCACGATCCCCAGCGCCACGGCGATCAGCGTCCAGCGCGCCGCGGCCGCATCGTCGGCAAAAAGACCGAAATTGACGCCCCGGTTCCACGCCATGCGGAAGTTGAGGAAGGGCGGCAGCACGTCGATGGCCTGCCGCTGTGCCAGCCCCATCACGTGCACCACGAGCCATTTCGAAAGCTGATCCACCACAAAAGTGATGAGGGCGGTCACCGTTACCAGACGCATGAGGTCTCCTATCGTCGGGGCCGCGCCCCGCTTCACGCGCATCGGTCTACAGGCAGCGCGGGCAGAGGAAAAGCCCCGCCCGGCTCACGGCTGCGCCATGGCACGGCGCAGCAGCGCGCGAAAGGCGCCGCTGGCCGCGTTCAGATCGATCGTGGCGGGGTCGTTGACTGTGAGCGCCGCGCACAGCAACCGATCCTCGCCGTCGTTCAGCGCCACGGTGAAATTGAGCACCCCCGGCTCCGCGCCCCCCTTGTAGGCGGCCGGTGCGATCCCCGCAGCGGGACCGGGGTTGAGCTGCAGCAGCGGCAGATCGGCCATCGGCTCGATCAGCGCGCAGAGCCGGTCGAGCGGCACGTACCACTCGACCCCCGGCACGGCCTGCCCACTGGCAGCGGCAGCGTCGGGCGGCAGAACAGCAGCCTCGGCGGCGATCGTCGGGCGCGCTTCGAGACCCGCATCGCGCCAGATCTGTGCCGCGACCGGATCGGCCTTGAGCGCGAAGAACTCCCGCGTCGACAGCAGCGTCTCCGGCACGACCCCCAGCGCTTCGGCCACGGCGTCCCGACCCAACAGGTCAAGCAGCAAGTCGCTGGCGGTATTGTCGCTCTCGGCGATCATCAGCAGCGCCGCGGTGTGCAGGGTGACCGGCGCATCCTCGGG
Source organism: Salipiger sp. ABF4_146 (assembly GCF_056161345.1). NCBI lineage: Bacteria > Pseudomonadati > Pseudomonadota > Alphaproteobacteria > Rhodobacterales > Roseobacteraceae > Salipiger > Salipiger sp. ABF4_146. The sequence continues at coordinate 65,485 of NZ_JBSWYX010000020.1, forward strand.
AAAGTCCTGCAATCGCCCGGTGGGCAGCGAGCGATGCGCCTCGGTGATCCGCAGCACCCGGTCCCAATCCGTCTTGCCGGCCCTGACGTCGCGCACAAGCACCGAAAGAATGCCCAGCTTGAAGGCCGATCCCACCGCCATCGGGTGCGCCGCGCCCTGCGCCGCCAAGACCTCGCCTTCGCGCTGCACCAGCCACGAGACCTCGGCGCCCAGCCCCTCCAAAGCGGCCACTGCGGCGCGCAGATCGGCCACCAGCGGCTCAGGCGCGCCGAAGCGCAGCCCGGCGATACGTCTCTGCCCGTCAAGCACGATGCGCACCGGAAGCTGGTGGCTGGCGCTGCGCAACAGGCCGCTGCCGTCCGGCTGCAGGTCGATCTCCTCCACCGGTCCGACCTGCGCCGCCAAGGTCTCCAAGAGGCCATCAAGTTGCGCCTCGGGCACTGCCCGAGCAAACTCAGGCGTGACCGCCACCGCTCCGGCCCCATCGGTCAGCAGCGCCTGCAGCGCCGCGCGCTCGGCCTCCTTCGCCGCGACGGGCGTCCAAGCGCCCAGCCCGAGCAGCGTCAGCACGACCGCCAGAAATCCCTTCACGTCAATCCCTCCCTGAAATCCAGTTGGTCAAATGCAAAGAGAGGCCCCGGCGGGCCCCTCTTTCATCTTTCCACAAATACGTCCGGGGGTGAATTGGCCATCGGCCAAGAGGGGGCAGCGCCCCCGTCCCTGCCCGGTTTCAGTGCCGGAAGTGACGCATCCCGGTGAAGACCATGGCAAGACCTGCCTCATCGGCTGCCGCGATCACCTCATTGTCGCGCATCGAGCCACCCGGCTGGATCACCGTGGTTGCGCCTGCAGCCGCCGCTTCCAGCAGGCCGTCGGCGAAGGGAAAGAACGCATCGGAGGCCACCGCAGAGCCTTTGGTCAGCGCCTCGGGCAGTTCCAGAGCTTCAGCCATGCGCTCGGCTTTCTTGGCGGCGATCAGTGCCGAGTCGACGCGGCTCATCTGGCCCGCCCCGACGCCGACGGTGGCGCCGTTCTTGACGTAGACGATGGCGTTCGACTTGACGTGCTTGGCGACCTTCCATGCGAACAGCAGGTCCTGCAGTTCCTCGTCCGACGGCTGGCGCTTGGTGACAACCTTCAGGTCTTCCAGCGTGATCAGCCCATTGTCCTTGTCCTGCACCAGCATGCCGCCCGAGACCTGACGGTAGGCAAGCCCCGGCTCCGCGGTGTTGGCCAGACCGTTGGTGGTCAGCAGGCGCAGGTTCTTCTTCTTGGCGAAGATCTCCTTGGCCGCGTCATCGGCGCCCGGCGCGATCACCACCTCGGTGAAGATCTCGGTGATTGCCTCGGCGGTTTCTGCGTCCAGCGGCTTGTTCAGCGCGACGATGCCGCCAAAGGCGGAGGTGCGGTCGCAGTCAAACGCCTTCTGGTAGGCTTCCTTCAGGGTCGCACCCTTGGCGACACCGCAGGGGTTGGCGTGCTTGATGATCGCGCAGGCCGGGCCGTCGGCGGGCAGGAATTCCGAAACCAGCTCAAACGCGGCGTCGGTGTCGTTGATGTTGTTGTAGCTGAGTTCCTTGCCCTGATGCTGCACGGCGGAGGCAACGCCCGGACGGTCCGAACCGTCGCGGTAGAAGGCGGCCTTCTGATGCGGGTTCTCGCCGTAGCGCAGGGTCTGGGCGATCTCGCCCGAGAACACACGGCGGCGCGGGGCATCGTCGTTCAGCGCGCCGGCCATCCAAGTCGAAACCGCGGCGTCATAGGCGCCGGTGCGGGCATAGGCGACCTGCGCCAGCTTCTGGCGGAAGGCATAGGAGGTCGCGCCGTCGTTGGCATCGAGCTCGGCCAGCAGCGCCTCATAGTCGGCGACATCGGTGACGACGTTGACGAAAGCGTGGTTCTTGGCAGCCGCGCGGATCATCGCCGGGCCGCCGATGTCGATGTTCTCGATGCAGGTGTCGTAGTCGGCGCCCTTGGCGACGGTTTCCTCGAACGGGTAGAGGTTGACCACCAGCAGGTCGATCCCGGTGATGCCGTGCGCCTTCATCGCCTCGACATGCGCGTCGTTGTCGCGCAGCGCCAGCAGGCCACCATGGATGCGCGGGTGCAGCGTTTTAACCCGGCCGTCCATCATTTCGGGGAACTCGGTCACGTCCGAGACGTCGCGGACCGGGATGCCCGCGTCGCGGATGGTCTTGGCAGAGCCTCCGGTGGAGAGCAGCTCGATCCCCTTCGCGCTAAGCGCCTGGGCCAAGTCGATAAGACCGGTCTTGTCGGAGACGGAAATCAGGGCGCGGGCGACGGGGTGCAGATCAGGCATGAGGAGGGTCCCAGATGGTTCAGAGCGTCACATCCGGCTCGTCTTGGGCAAGGTCTCGGATCGCCACAGCGGTGTCCTGTGCTTTACCCAGCGACCAGCGGATGCGCGTCGCATACTCCATCGCGCGCCCGGATAAAACGATCTGTTGCGCCGCACGGGGCCGTAAACGCCCCTTTTCGAGGTAAACCGAGCTTTCCAGGGACATTTCCATGCCCGGATCGGTGCGGAACACCCAAATCTCTCCAGACCGCAGGCCCAGCGACACCGCCGCGCCGCCCAGATCGATCTCGGCGTCGACCTCGGGATGCAGGTGAAAACGAATCTGATACGGCACGCCGGTCAGCCCGGCCTTGTCGAGCCGCCGGTCAAAAGCCTTGCGGTCGGCCCCATCCAGCGCAAACAGCATATCCTCGCCAGAGAGCATCCGTCCATCGAGCGTCAGCTCCAGCTTGCGCGCATGGGTCAGGCCATGGCTGCGCTTGTAGCCGTCATGCGCGCCTTCGAAACGCCAGCCCGCCGCCGCCTGCTCCAATTCCACCGGCACATCGCGCGGCGCCTCGACGATAAGCTCGCGCTCGACCCCGCCGATGCGCTTACGCGGCCCCAGCTTGGAGCTTGAGGCGGCATCGAGGCAAAGCGTGGAATGCGACGGCGTGGCGCGTCCGGCGCGGCGCCATTCCTCGCCAAAGACCTGTCCCGCGCCGCAGCTGACGATCAGCGGGCGGCGGCCCGAGGTCAGCTCGAACCCCAATGTCGATGCATGCGCCTCGGCCGAAGCGCGCCCCGCTGGCGGCGCAGCCGCATCAATAATCACCGTGCTGCGTCCGCCGGTCATCCGCGCATAGCCCATAGCCAGCCCCTCGACCGGACGGCGCCGCACGCCCGAGGCCGCCAATGCCTGATCGAGCCGCCCCTCGGCGCCGCGTCCGCCGCCGTGAAAGCGCGCCAGCCCACCGTCGGCATGGCGCAGCGCACGCAGGCTCGGTGCGATGCGGGTGATGGCATTGAGATGCGCCGCGCCCGGCTCGATATCGCCTTCCTCCAGCGCCGCACGGGCCCATGTGAGCAGGGTGAAGACCTCCAACAATTCTTCAGGATTGCGGGTCGGCAAGCCGCCTTCCACGTCGATCTGCCGGGTGCATTCCAGATCCAGCGCGCGCCGCGCCGGATCGAGATGCGCGCCCATCCCTTCGAGCGACAGCGCCGCATAAATCAGCCCGGTAAGCGCCTCGAACCGCGGCAGGCCGGGCAGCGCGGCGGCGCGGCGCTTGGCCAAAAAGCGGGTTTGCGCCGCAAGCGCGCGGTAAAAGCGCGTCGAGTCATCGGCGCTCATGCCGCGCAGCAGGAACAGCGCATGGTGGATCCAGCGGATCAGCCGCCGCCCCGACAGCTCCGGCACCCAGCCCGGCCCGGTGCCGCGGCCATAGCGCGCGATCCAGCCCATCAGCCAGTCTTGTGCCAATTGCCGCGCCTGCGTGTCACCAACCGCCGCCAGATCGTCGAGCCAGCCGAAGGCATGGATCTCCTCCTGCCACGCGGCGTCCTCGACCTCGATGTCCCAGATGCTGGTGCCCGGCGCCTCGGCGAGATAGCCGGCGAACATCAGGTTCCCGGCGCAGAGCTGCCTTCCGCGGGCAAACTGCCCCGTAGCGCGTGGTTCGGGCTGCGAGACAAAGGCCGTGGCGCTTCCGGCCCGCCCGGCGAGCCGCGAATGCACGCGGTTGAGAAACTGCGTGGCGGAGACCGACCAGCTCGCCATATCTACCATGCCCTGCCCTTCTGCCGCTGTCGCGGCTTTTGCCGGCAAGATACAGCGGCAGACCCTGCAAGTCACCGTGCAGGCGGCGGATTTTCGGGCGCGCCTCGGCCAGCGCCACAGTTTTGCGGCGAAAGCGCAACGCCGGGCCGCGCAGTCGCCCTTTAGGCAGGCTGGAAAGCGGGCCGGAAAGCAGGCAGGGTTACCCGGCGGGCTTTTGCAGAACCGCCATGTAAAAGCCGTCCATGCCACCACGCTCGGGCCAGTAATCGGGGCGCAGCCGCAGGCCGCCCTCTTGCGTGCGCCAGCCGTCCTCGATCCACGGCGCATCCAGCGGCAGCACGCGCAACCCCTCGTGGCGCCCCAGCGCCTCCTCGATATGGCACTCGCCCTCGTCGGGCAGCAGCGAGCAGGTGCAGAACACCAGCCGCCCGCCGGGCTTCAGCAGGCCAAGCGCGTGGTCGAGCATGGCTTCCTGCAGGCCGATCAGTTCCGAAATGCCCTCGCCCTGCTTGGCATGCGGCAGATCGGGATGGCGCCGGATCGTGCCGGTGGCCGAACAGGGCGCATCAAGCAAGATTGCATCATAGCTGCCGGTGGCCTCAAGCGCGTCGCCGACCTTGGTTTCGGCCTTCAGCCCGGTGCGGGTGAGGTTTTCTATCACCCGCGCCATGCGCCCTTCCGACAGGTCCAGAGCCGTCACCTCGGCACCGCCCGCCGCCAGTTGCAGCGTCTTACCGCCCGGCGCGGCGCACATGTCGAGCACGCGCAGCCCGGTCACGTCGCCGAGCAGTTTGGCGGGCAGCGCCGCGGCGGCGTCCTGCACCCACCAACCGCCCTCGTCGAAGCCGGGCAGCGCCGACACCTGCCCCGGATCGGCCAGACGCAGTGAACCGGTGGGCAGCAGTTCGGCGCCAAGCCGCTCTGCCCAGACCTCTGCGTCGCGGCTCACCGAGATGTCCAGCGGCGCGCCGGCCACATGCGCGCGCTCCATCGCCGCCACCGCCTGCGGCCCCCACGCTGCCACCAGCGGATCGCGCAGCCAGCGCGGCAGGCGCGGCGCGCGCAGTTTCGCCCACAGCTCGGGCCCTTCGTCGGCCAGCCGCCGCAGCACCGCGTTGACCATGCCCGACATCGTCTGCGTCTTGCGATCCGCCGTGACGAGGCTGACGCAATCATTGACCACGCCATGTGCCGCACCGCCGGTGCACAGCTCGTAGGCCCCAAGGCGCAGCACGTTGCGCACCGACAGCGGCGGCGCCTTGCGCAACCGTGGCTTCAGCACCTGATCGCAGCGCGGCAGGTTACGCAGCACCTCGGTCGCCAGCCGCTGCGCCGCGGCGCGGTCGGCCGGGTCCAGCTTGGCAAAGGCGCCGCCCTGCATCGCATCGCTGAGCTGGCGCTGCTGCCCCAGCACCTGCCCCAATAACGCCAGTGCTGCGGCCCGCGCGGGGCTGGCCGCCGGGGTGTCCTTGCCATTGCGCGCGCCCTTGCCCGGGCGCTTGCCCTTGCCTTGGCCTTTTGTGCTGTCTGCCATAGGAACCACTCCGCGAACCTGCGGGTCTTGCCCGCGCCTGATCCCGGGGCCTATATCAAGGGGACCCACGCAAGGAAAGCGCGCCCGAGGAGGGCACTGCCATGAGCGACGAGACACGCCCCGAGACCACCGCCGATCTTCCTCCTGCCGCGCAGCGCGCACTGGCCGAGGCCGCCGAGCGCCGCAAGGCCGAGGAAGAGGCCCGCGCCAAGGCCCCGCCGGCCAAGGAATACGGCGGGCGCGACGGGCTCGACCCGGCCCGCTACGGCGACTGGGAGAAGAAAGGCATCGCGATCGACTTTTAAGGTCGCGCGGCGGCACCCCCGCGACACCAGCGCCTGTTGACGCGCCCGCTTGCCTTGGCAATCGTCTGGGCATGCGTCGATCGGAGAAATAAAGCGTGCCGCGCCCTGCCGACCCCGGCTTTCACGCGCTGAGCGCAGAGGATACGGCGGCCCGCCTTGGCGTGTCGCCCGGTCGCGGACTGTCGCGCGAAGAGGCGGCGGCGCGGCTGGCGCGGGTCGGGCCCAACCGCCTGCGCGAGCAGAAACCGCAAAGCCTGCTGACGCTGCTCGTCCACCAGCTGCGCAGCGTCATCGTCTGGCTGCTGGCCGCCGCCGCCGGGTTCTCGCTGTTGGTGCAGGACCATGTCGAGGCGCTGGCGATCCTCGCCGTTCTCGCGCTCAACACAGCCATCGGGTTCTTCACCGAGCTGCGCGCGGCCCGTTCGATGGAAGCGCTGCTGCATATGGCCGAGGTGCAGACCCGCGTCCGCCGCGACGGGGCGGCGCAGATGGTTGATGCGCGCGCGCTGGTGCCGGGGGATGTGGTGATCCTAGAGGCGGGGGATGTCATCACCGCCGATCTGCGCCTGCTTCGCGCCTCCGGGCTCTATGCCGACGAATCCGTGCTCACCGGTGAGTCGCTGCCGGTGGAAAAGACCGCCGCACCCGTAGCGCCCGCGGCCCCGCTGGCAGACCGGCACAGCATGGTTTTCAAAGGCACCGCGCTCAGCCGGGGCAGCGGTGAGGCCATCGTCACCGCCACCGGTATGGACACCGAGCTGGGCCATATCTCACAACTGACGCAGGAGGCCGAGGCCGAAGCCTCGCCGCTAGAGCGGCGACTGGCGCGGCTGGGGCAGAAGCTGGTGTGGCTGACGCTGGCGCTTGCGCTGGCAATGATCGGCGCAGGGGTCGCGCGCGGGCATGCGTGGATCGACATGATCCAAACCGGCGTCGCGCTGGCCGTGGCGGCGATTCCCGAAGGGTTGCCGGTTGTCGCGACGCTCTGCCTTGCCCGCGGCATGTGGCGCATGGCGCGGCACAACGCTGTGATCACCCGGCTGGCGTCGGTGGAAACACTGGGCGCAACGACGGTCATTCTCACCGACAAGACCGGCACGCTCACCGAAAACCGCATGCAGGTGGTGCGCTATCTGCTTGCCGCCGGCGACACGGCCTTCCCGCCGCAGGGCGACGTGGCTCAGACGTCACCGCTGGGTCAGGCGCTACAGGTCGGCGCGCTGTGCAACGAGGCCGAACTCGCGCAAGACGGCAGCCGCGGCACCGGCGACCCCATGGAGCTGGCGCTTCTGGAGGCCGCGCGCGCGGCGGGTATCGCCGGCGACAATCCGATGCTGGCCGAGCATGCCTTCGACCCCGAGCGGCGGATGATGGCAACGGTGCACCGGGATGCGCGCGGTGCCTTCTACGCTGTGAAGGGCGCGCCGGAATCGGTGCTGGAGGTCTGCGACCGGGTGCTCGGCCCCTCCGGCGTGCAGCCGCTGGATGCGGCGGACCGCGCCCGCTGGCAAGAGCGCAACACGGAGGCGGCCAAGGACGGGTTGCGCGGTCTGGCGCTGGCGATGAAGCACGCCGACAGCGCCGAGGACCCGCCCTACAGCGGCCTCACCTTGCTGGGGCTGGTGTGCTTCGCCGACCCGCTGCGCGCCGACGTGCCCCCCGCCATCGCCGCCTGCCGCGCTGCGGGCATCCGTGTGGTGATGATCACCGGCGATCACGCCCAGACCGCCGCCCGCATTGCCCGCGACGCGGGCCTGCACGACGGCACTTCCGAGGTCATTGAAGGCAGCGCGCTCACCGGGTTCGACCCCGCCACGGCGAGCGACGCAGACCGCGCCCGGCTGCGCCGCGCCGATGTCTTCGCCCGCGTCGCGCCGGACATGAAACTGGCGCTGGTGTCGGCCTATCAGCGCGACGGGCAGATCGTCGCCATGACCGGCGACGGGGTGAACGACGCGCCGGCGTTGAAGAAGGCCGACATCGGCATCGCCATGGGCCAGCGCGGCACGCAGGTGGCGCGCGAGGCGGCGCATATGGTGCTGCGTGACGACCGGCTCGCCACCATCGTCGAGGCGGTGCATCAGGGGCGGGTGATCTTCGGCAATATCCGCAAGTTCGTGCTTTACCTGATGTCCTGCAACCTCTGCGAGGTGCTGGTCGTGACGCTGGCGGTAAGCGCCGGGCTGCCCGCGCCGCTGCTGCCGCTGCAAATCCTGTTCCTGAATCTTGTCACGGATGTCTTCCCCGCCTTCGCGCTGGGGCTGGGCCGGGGCGACGCGCAGGAAATGCGTCGCCCGCCGCGCGACCCGTCAGAGCCGATCCTTGGCCGGGCGCAATGGGTGTGGATCGCCGCGCTTGGCGGGCTGCTCGCCGCCGCGACCCTGGCGGCCTTTGCGGTGGCACTCTACGCGCTGCACCTGCCCGGAGAGGAGGCGATCACCGTGGCCTTCGTGACGCTGGCGCTGGCGCAGCTGTGGAACGTGTTCAACGTGCGCGCGCCGGGCACCGGGCTGGTGGACAACGACGTGCTGCGCAACCCCTACGTCTGGGGCGCGCTGGCGCTCTGCTGCGCGCTGATCGCCGCGGCGCTCTGGCTGCCGGCTCTGTCGCAGGTGCTGCGCCTGCCCGCGCCCGGCGGCGCCGGGCTGGGGCTGGCCCTGGGCATGAGCCTTTTGCCGCTGGTCATCGGACAAATCGCCACCGGGCTGCGCGCAGCCCGGCGCTGACACCGAGACCCTGCTCAGTCGCCGAGGCCCAGCACGTCGAGCATGTCATACTCGCCCGGCGCCTTGTCCTGCCCCCAGACCGCCGCCTTCAGCGCACCGCGGGCAAACAGCGCGCGGTCCGACGCGATGTGCTTGAGCGTGATACGCTCGCCAGCAGCGGCAAAGATCACCTCGTGCTCGCCCACCACGTCGCCGCCGCGCAGCGCGGCAAAGCCGATGGCGCCGCGCTCGCGCGCGCCGGTGATGCCGTCGCGGCCCCGGTCCGCCGCTTCCGAAAGCGTCACGCCCCGGCCCTCGGCCGCCGCCTCGCCAAGCATCAGCGCGGTGCCCGAAGGCGCATCGACCTTACGGTTGTGGTGCATCTCGACGATCTCGATGTCCCAATCCTCGTCGAGCGCCGCGGCCACCTGCTTGGTCACCTTCGTCAGCAGGTTCACCCCGAGGCTCATGTTGCCAGCGCGCACGATCACCGCGTGGCGGGCGGCGGCGCGGAGCTTCTCCAGATCGCTGTCTTCAAGGCCGGTGGTGCCGATCACATGCACGGCGCGGGCCTGCGCCGCCAGTTCAGCAAAGTGCACCGTCGCCGCTGGGGCGGTGAAATCGAGCACCGCCTGCGCCTTGGCGAAGGTCTCCAGCGGGTCATCGCTGACGGTGATGCCCATCTCGGTGCCGCCCATGCAGCTGCCGAGATCGCGGCCCACCCAGTCGTTGCCCTCACGCTCGACCGCGCCGACGAGTTTGACCCTGTCGCTGGCCAGCACCTCGCGCACCAGCATCTGGCCCATGCGCCCCGACACGCCCGTCACGACAATCCCCGGCAGTTCCGACATCTTGCTCTCCGTTCCGCGTAGCTTTGCGCCCGGCTTACTCTGCCTCGGGGCGGTTGGCAAAGCACATGTCCCAAAGGAAGCCACGTGCCGGGTGCGCAGGCTTTCTCCGCGCGGGCCTTCACATGGGCTCCAACGCCCGTCCGCACCCTGCGGAAGTGCGCAGAGACTTCACCGACATCTTCTTGGCAATTGCCCGCGGGAGGCCTATGTCTGCGCCATGGCAAAGAACAGATTCCACGAGGGCTCCGGCCCCAGCCAGAGACAGCTTCGGGTCGGCGAACTCATTCGCCGGACCTTGGCGGACGTGCTCAATCGCGGCGATGTGCACGACCCCGAGCTGAACCGGCTTTCGATCACCGTCGGCGAGGTGCGCTGCTCTCCCGATCTCAAAGTGGCCACCGCCTATGTGGTGCCCCTTGGCGGCAAGGACAGCGGAAACATGTTCGAGCTGCTCGAGCGCAACAAATCCGAGCTGCGCCGCGCGGTCTCGAAGGAGATGACGCTGAAATATGCGCCGGACCTGCGCTTCCGCCTCGACGAGACCTTCGACCGGCTCGACGAAACCCGGCGGCTGTTCTCGCAAGAAGAAGTGCGCCGCGATCTTGATGGTCCGGCGGACGAGGACAGCGACGCGTGAGCCTGCACGCCGCCCTGACCGCGCTTTCGCTGGGGGCGGCGGCGCTTGTGCCCTCGCTGGCCGCAGCCGTGAGTTGCGAAAGCGCCACCTACGGCGACCGCGACTACACGCTCTGCCGGGTCAGCGCCGACGAGGACCTGCGCACTTTCCTGCGCGCTCCGAACGGCGAGGTCTGGGGGCATTTCGCCACGCTCGACGGCGCGCTGCGCGAAGAGGGCCAGCGACTGGTCTTCGCGATGAACGCCGGCATGTACCACGAGGACCGCGCACCGGTCGGCCATTACGTCGAGGACGGCGCCGAAGAGATGCGCGTCATCTCCAGCCCCGGCCCCGGCAATTTCGGCCTGCTGCCGAACGGCATCCTGTGCATCGAAAACGGCCGAGCGCAGGTCTTTGAGACTCGCGACTTCCTATCGAAGAAACCGCAGTGCCGCTACGCCACGCAATCGGGGCCGATGCTGGTGATCGACGGTGAGCTGCACCCGCGGTTCCTGCCCGACAGCAATTCGCGCTACATCCGCAACGGCGTCGGCACCTCGGCGGACGGCAAGGACCTGATCTTTGCCATCTCTGAAGAGCCGGTGAGCTTTTACGAGTTCGGCAGCCTGTTCCGCGACGATCTGAACATGCCGAACGCGCTGTTTTTCGATGGCAATGTCTCGCGGCTTTTCGCGCCCGACTTCGGGCGCACCGACATTGGCCGCCCGCTCGGCCCCATCGTCGGCGTCGTCGAGCCCTCGAGCTGAGCAGACCGGCGCACGTGCCGCTGCCGGTGGCGCTATCGCCGCGCCCCCGGCTTGCCTTGCAGGCCCGCGCGGCCTACCCAGATATCAAAGACTTCCGGAGGTGACATGGACGGCGTGACGGATCGCAACGAAGCCAAAGACCTGCAATCCCTGACCGCGCAGCTGCTCGACGTGGCAAAGCAGGCCGGCGCGGATGCCGCCGACGCCATTGCCATCGACGGCACCTCGCTGAGCATCGATGTGCGCGGCGGCGCGCTGGAGCAGGCCGAACGCGCCGAGGGCACCGACATCGGGCTGCGCGTGCTGATCGGCCAGCGCAGCGCTGTGGTCTCCGCCTCGGACGTGAAGCCCGAGACCCTGCGGGCAATGGCCGAGCGTGCCGTGGCCATGGCCCGCGAAGCGCCCGAAGACCCCTATGCCGGGCTCGCAGACCCTTCGCAGCTGGCGCAGGGATGGGATCTCGCGGCGCTGGAACTCGCCGACCCCGCCGCCGACCCGGCCCCCGACGCCCTGCAGCGCGACGCGCTCGAGGCCGAGGCCGCCGCGCTGGCGGTCGAGGGCATCACGCAGGTACAGGCTTCTTCGGCCTCTTATGGCGCGCAACGGGTGCATCTGGCCGCCAGCAACGGGTTTTCGGGCGGTTATGCCCGCACGTCGCGCTCGACCTCCTGTGTCGCGATCGCGGGCTCGGGACTGGAGATGGAGCGCGACTATGACGGCGACAGCCGCACCTTCCAGTCCGATCTGCGCAGCCCCGCCGAGATCGGACGCCGCGCGGCCGACCGGGCGCTGGAGCGGCTGAAGCCGCGCAAACCCAAGACCGGCGCCTATCCGGTGCTGTTCGACGAGCGCATCGCAGCCTCACTGATCGGGCACCTGGTCTCGGCGGCCAATGGCGCCGCGGTGGCGCGCGGCGGCTCGTGGCTGCGCGACGCGCTTGGTGAGCCGGTGCTGCCGGACGCGCTGTCGCTGATCGAGGACCCGCACCGCGCCCGCGTCTCGGGCTCGCGCCCCTTCGACGCCGAGGGTCTGCCGACGCAGCGCCGCGCGCTGGTACAGGACGGCGTGCTGACCGGCTGGACGCTCGATCTCGCCACTGCTCGCAAGCTCGCCATGGCCCCCACCGGCAACGCCGCGCGCGGCCCGTCTTCGGGCCCGTCGCCCACCGTCTGGAACCTTGCGCTGACGCAGGGCGACAAGACGCGCGAGCAGCTGATTGCCGAAATGGGCCGGGGGCTGGTCGTCACCTCTATGATCGGCGCGACGATCAACCCCAACACCGGCGATTACTCGCGCGGGGCCGCGGGCTGGTGGGTCGAGAACGGCGAGATCGCCTACCCGGTCTCGGGCGTCACCATCGCAGGCAACCTGCGGCAGATGCTGCGCTCGATCGTGCCCGCCAATGACGCGCGGCCTTGGCTGTCGCGCGTGGTGCCCTCGTTGCTGGTCGAGGGGCTGACGCTTGCCGGCGAATGAGACCGATCGCCTCCTGCTTGAGCGCGCCGCCCGCGAGGCCGGCGCGTTGGCGCTGTCGTTCGGGCCCGATCAGCTCGACGTGCAGCGCAAGGAGGCCGATGGCAGCCCGGTGACCGCCGCCGACCTCGCGGTGAACGCCCGGCTCGCAGACCTGCTGCGCGGCGCCCGCCCCGGCTATGGCTGGCTGTCCGAGGAAAGTGCCGAAGACCCCAACCGCCATAGTGCCGAGCGGGTGTTCATCGTCGATCCCATCGACGGCACGCGCAGCTTCATCGAAGGCGCGGACACATGGGCGCATTCGCTTGCCGTGGCCGAGCACGGGCGCGTCACCGCCGCCGCCATCTATCTGCCGAAACGTGATTTGCTTTACAGCGCCGCTGCCGGTGAGGGCGTGACGCTTAACGGCGTGCCGATCCGCACCACCGGCACCGCGGTGCTGGAAGAGGCGGAGGTGCTGGCCCCGCGCCCGGTGATCGACGCCCCCTACTGGCGCGTGCCGCTGCCCCCGATCCGTCGCGCCCACCGCCCTTCGCTGGCTTACCGGCTGGGACTGGTGGCCGAGGGCCGCTTCGACGCGATGCTCACCTTCCGCCCGACCTGGGAGTGGGACATCGCCGCCGGCACGCTGCTGCTCCAAGAAGCTGGCGCCACGGTGACGGACCGGCTGGGACGCCCGCTGCGCTTCAACGCCCGCCACCCGCAGCACAGCGGGGTTGTCGCCGCCAACCCGGCGCTGCATGGCGACATCATGAGCCGGTTGACGCTGGCCCCCTGATCCCCACGGCTGACCCGGCAAACCTGACCCGGCAAGCCGGCGCGTGATCATCGCGTCGTGATCACACAGCGCGCCTGACCTGCGGTCGAATCTTGACGCTGCGCCTGCAGAAAGTAGGTTGCCCGCGTCAACACGGGAAAGGATCCCCTATGCCTCAACGACTTCACCTCGTCTTCGGCGGCGAACTCGTCACCCCCGAAAAATCCGTGTTCAAAGATGTGGACGACATCCATATCGTCGGCATGTACCCCGATTACGCCTCTGCCTACGACGCGTGGAAGGCCGAGGCGCAGCGCACCGTGGACAACGCCCACATGCGTTATTTCATCGCCCATATTCACCGGCTGCGGGACGAGGAAACCGAAGTTTCGCCGACCGAAGAACTCGGCTGATCCATATGGCGCGCAGGCCGTTTTCCCTTGCGGCCTATCTGGCCTATGCGCGTGGCCGTGGCGGCGCAGCGGTTCCGGCCAGCGCCCCGCCGCGGCCCGAGGGATCGCTGCTCTGGCTGCACGCGGGCGGGCCGGGCGCGGGCCGCGCTCTCGCGGCGCTGGCGGCACGTCTGCTTGTGCAACGGCCCGATCTGTCGCTGTTGGTGACTGGCCACCCCGACCACCCACAGGAAGGCGCTCTGCACGCCGCGCTGCCCGGCGAAAGCCCTGCGGAGATCGAGGCTTTCTGCGATCACTGGCGCCCGGAGGTCTGCTTCTGGAGCGGTCAGGACCTGCGTCCGGCCCTGCTGCAGCGGATGCACGAGGCGGGCACGAAGCTGGTGCTGCTGGATGCCCGCGACGCGCCATGGACCAGCCCGGCGCCAAGCTGGGTGCCGGACCCGGCAAGTGCCACGCTGCAAATGTTCGACCGGATCTGCCCGGTGGACGAAGCCGCCCGCCGCCGTCTGCGCCGCGCCGGCGTCGAAGAGCGCGCCATGCCCGCCACCGGCCCGATCACCGACAGCGCACCACCGCTCGACTGCAACGCCGCGCTCTACGAAGAGATGGCCGGCGTATTGACCGGGCGCCCGGTCTGGCTCGCCGCGCGGCTGCGCAGCGCGCGTGAGGCCGAAGAGGTGCTGCTGGCGCATAAGCGTGCGGTGCGCCTTGCGCATCGGCTTATCCTCATCCTCGTGCCCGCCACCTACGAATTGGCCGCCGAGATCGCCGAGGTCGCGCGCAACTCGGGGATGCGGCTCTGCGCATGGGAGGCCGGAGAGATGCCCGATGAGAACACGCAGGTTCTGGTCACCGAGGATGCCTCGGAACTGGGCCTGTGGTACCGGCTCGCGCCGGTGGCCTTCCTCGGCGGGTCGCTGGTCAACGGCCACGGCGGCGAAGACCCGATGGAGGCCGCGGCGCATGGCACCGCGCTGCTCTACGGGCCCAACGTCGGGCGCCATCTGCCGGCCTATTCGCGCCTTGCCGAAGCGGGTGCGGCGCGCATCGTGCGCGATTTCGACTCGCTCGGCGCGGCACTTACGCAGCTTGTCGCCCCCGATCGCGCCGCCGCCATGGCGCACGCCGGCTGGGATGTGATCACCGAAGGCGCCGAGCTGACCGACGACATGATCTCGCTGGCCTGTGGCTGGTTCGACGACGCGGAGCTCACCTGATGCGCGCCCCCGGCTTCTGGCAGACATCCCCCGATGCGCCCGCCTGGCAGGCCCGGCTGCTCGCGCCGCTGGGGCTGATCGCCGCCCGCGCGACGGCGCGGCGCGTGGCGCAAGGCCCCGGTGCCCGGGTCGACGTCCCGGTGATCTGCGTCGGCAACATCAACGCTGGCGGCACCGGTAAAACGCCGACGGTCATCGCCCTGCTGGAACGTCTGCGCGAGACGGGCGCGCATGTGGTCTCGCGCGGGCACGGCGGCAGTCTTTCGGGGCCCGTCGAGGTGGACCCGCGCCAGCACAGCGCGGCGCAGGTCGGCGACGAGCCGCTGCTGCTTGCCGCCTTCGGGCGCGTCTGGGTGGCGCGCGACCGCGCCGCCGGCGCCCGCGCCGCGATTGCGGCGGGCGCCAAGGCGATCATCCTCGATGATGGCTTCCAGAATCCGGCGCTGGCCAAGGACCTGTCAATCATCGTCGTCGATGCGCGCTACGGCTTTGGCAATGGCCGCTGCCTGCCCGCCGGACCGCTGCGCGAGCCGGTGGCCACCGGCATGGCCCGCGCTGACCTGCTGCTCTCAATCGGCGGCCCAGAGTCGCAAAGCGCCTTCGACGCGCAATGGGGCGACCAGATCACCGCCCCCCGCCTGCGCGGCGCGCTGGAGCCACTGCAGACCGGTATGGACTGGCAGGACCTGCGCACCCTTGCATTCGCGGGCATCGGACATCCGGAAAAGTTCTTTGCCACGCTCCGCGGGCTCGGCGCCGATGTGGTCCGGGCCGAGGCGCTGGACGACCACCAGCCCTTCACCTCGGCGCTGCTGACACGGCTGGAGCGCGAGGCGCAGAGCTATAGCGCGCAGCTGGTCACCACCGAGAAGGACGCCGCGCGTCTGCCCGCCGCGTTCCGTCCCAAAGTGCTGAGCCTGCCGGTGCGCTTGCGCTTTGCCGATGCCGCGCCACTGGAGCGCGCATTGGCGGCACTGGGGCTCTGACCGCCTTCATTGTCCCGCAAATACGCCCGCCGGAGGCGTCCCACGCCAGCCAAAAGCGGGGGGGACGGGGGGGGGGGGGAGGGGGGGGGGGTTTTTTGGGGGGGGGGAGGGGGGTTTGGTGGGACAAACACCCACCCACTTCCCCCCCCAGAAAGC